>CBETPM010000203.1:0-2336 GCA_965538135.1 Candidatus Bathyarchaeota archaeon | reverse complement strand
CTTGTGAAACCGTTACATTTCTCTCCTTTTTTACCAGCTTAGCCGTTTCGCGCACCGTTAAAACCACCAAAACCATGCTCGAAAAGGCCAAAACTCCACAGACGAAAAAGGGCACAGCTACCGTAAAAGCATCAGCAAGTATTCCTCCCAAACCTGGACCAACAACCATTCCCAAAAACCACATCATTTCATAAAACCCTAAAGCCTTGCTTCTGTCCTCCGGTTCTACCATATCCACCACCATGGTGCTTGCAATCGGCCACACAATCCCAGAAGCTACCCCTTGAAGAGCTCTTAAAACAATAAGCTGGTTAACGTCTTCCGTAAAACCGTACAACGCCATAACAACCGAATACATCAGTAAACCCAGCGTGATAGGCTTTTTTCTGCCAGTCTTGTCTGCAAGCCACCCTCCAGGATAAGTTGTAACAGCGCGAGTTATTGCAAATGATGCAGTTAAAAGCCCCAGTTGTATTCCGGTCGCCCCGAAACTTCTCGCGTATATAGGTAGGAGGGGCATAACCAAGCCGAAGCCAAGCATGCTGACAAAAACGGCGAAACACAATGGAAATAGCTGAGTATATTGCAAGAGAAGTTTTAGGTCGCTTTTGAAGTTGGTAATCACCTAATCCACCGTTAACGCGTTATTTTAGGGATCAATTGTTTGGATATGGAGAAAGAAAAATCTTTAGGGATGATGAGAGAATAGCTATAAGCGTTAAAGAGTTGCATTGTATGGTTTCTCTTAGAGCTCTAGCCCCATCCTTAACGCGAATCACTATTGCTGGCGCCGTAGGCGCTGCCATGCACATCGGGCAAGGAAATCCCAATCTTGTCGATGCAAAGGCCGTCGAGTTCTCTAGAGCTGTCCTAGCTCAAACGGATGTGGAAGGCGAAGTTATCTCATGTGAAGGACCAAAAGACAACGCGCCAGCCTTCATGCGAAGAGAAAAAGTCGGCACAGGCAAAGGACCCAAAGTCGAGTTTGTAATAGACCCAGTAGACGGAACAACAGCAGCCTCTAAAGGAAGAAAAGACGCCATTTCCGCCTTGGCATGCGCTCCTGCCGGCTGTTTTCAAGTACTTCCCGACGATGGCTACTATTTTAAGGTGGCAACAGACCATCATTCTGTTGGTAAAATTTCTTTAGAAATGAGTGTTGAAGAAATTGTGCGAACTGTGGCGAGAGAGAAAGGTTTGCCTTTGGAAAATTTTACTGTAATAATGTTAGAACGCGAAAGACACTTGGAGCTGCTGAAAATTCTTAGGCGGTTAGGTGTTAGAATTATTTTGATACCCGACGGCGACATTGCAGCAGCCGTTGTTACATGCATTCCAGAATCAGGTGTAGATCTTCTCATAGGTGCAGGTGCTGGACCAGAAGCTACCATAGCGGCTACAGCCGTAAAGTGTTTGGGTGGTACAATGCTTGTGAAAGTGTGGAAAAACAAGAAGGATGACCCTAAACGTTTAGAGAGATTGGCAGATGAAGGGGTTGACGTAGAGAAGATATATGATGAAAATGAATTGGCTAAGGGTAAGGAGCTTGTTTTTGCAGCTTCAGGGGTAACCAAAGGAGAATTACTGGACGGCGTAAGGTTTATTCCAAACGGAGCCATTGTAAGTTCCGTCTCCGTGAGACTGCCCAGCGGAACAATGGAGAACTCGGAAACAAAATTAAGGTTTAAAGGGCATCCAATCTATAAACACTTTTTGTCATAAGGGATTTGATCAATTGGCTGGTCATTTTTGAACAGAACATCTAACTACCATGACCAACGGAAAAGAATAATAAAAGGCTATTGGAGTAAGCTGTCATGCCGTTTATACAGCGCCTAAAGGACGAATTCTCTTTCATCAAAGGAAACTACGCAGTTCTGGTTCTAAGCTGGATTCTCCTAGACTTTGCTTCAGAAATTCCCACGGCTTACTATGCTCTTTACGTTCTCGGATTAGGCGCCACAGAAACCATAGTAGGTACTATAGGACTTTTCCAGTTTTTGGCTTTGGCATCCATGCAGTTCCCAGGCGGCTACATAGCCGACAAGTTTGGAAGAAAGTGGATTATATGTATAATGACCTTCGGCGTGGCTTTAAGCTACATTTTCTACGCTATAGCCCCCTCATGGCACTTCATCCTTATCGGGGCAGTTTTAATGGCGATTTTTAACTCTACCTATCAACCAGCCTTGATGGCTATGATTGCTGACTCTCTGCCTCCAGAAAAGAGGGGAATGGGCTTTGGAATAGTCACTCTTATTGGCAGCGCTTCTACCACTCCTGGACCAGTTGTTGCTTCCTTACTCTATAGCAGTTTTGGTTTGATGTATGGAATG
>CBETPM010000202.1:0-2350 GCA_965538135.1 Candidatus Bathyarchaeota archaeon | reverse complement strand
AAGGCGATATCTCTCGCCAAACTGGACATGACACGGCTTCTGCGTTTAATTTCAGGAAAAGGCACCAGATCTTCTTTTATATCAGCAGCCAAGGTTCTAGGTCTGGCAAAAAACTTTGAAACATTAACAATGTCTGGCTTAACCTTCTCAATTAGTTTTAAAGTTTTTTGAAAGGCTTCTTTGCTTTCGCCTGGAAAACCGCAAATAACATCTGTAGCTATGGTAATCTTCGGAAAAACACTTCTAAAAGCCTCCACAATTTCTATAAAATCATCTGCAGAATAGAATCTATGCATATCATTTAAAACTTGATCGTCTCCGCTTTGAACTGGCAGGTGAAGAAATTTGAAGACTTTTTCACTTTTAAAGGCTCGAATTAGGTCATTAAGAATTTGTTTTGCCAGGTTAGGTGTCATCATGCCAACTCGAACTTTAAAGTTTCCTTTAACATGACATATAGCAAAAAGAAGTTCGGCGAGAGTTGTGTCTATGTCTCTTCCATAACTAGCTGTATCTTGTGAAGTAACCCAAAATTCTTTCACGCCCTCTGCCAAATCTTTCTTAACTCTTTCTACAACTTCTTCACTACTATAACTCCGCAAACGACCTCTAGCAAAAACAACACAACAATAGGCGCAGGAGCCTAAACACCCATAATTCACTGGTATAATGCTAATAACAGGATTTAACCTAATCCGAGGAAGACACAAACTAGGCTTAGCATTTAAAGCCTTATCCAAAACAACAACTTTTTCGCCATTTAAAGCACGCCTAATAATATCCACGATTTGCTCTCCTAGGGCTGGTCCAGAAACTCCGTGAAAAGCCACTTCTTTCTCCAGTCTTTCCAAGTTAATCAACGGCAAACACCCAACAACAATTAACTTTTTATCCCTTGGAACCCTTTTCAAAATCGCAATCATACGATTTTCAGTCGGCCCCTTCACAGCGCAAGTGTTGTAAACGACAATGTCGGCATCTTCCACCGAGTTAGCTAACTCGTACCCTGCGTCCGCTATACACCCAGCTAAAACTTCACCGTCAGCCAAATTTGTAGAGCATCCGAAACTTTTAACGAAAACTTTCATAGCCTTCCATCGCGATACATTAAATGCTTCAAAAAGAAATAAAAACCTACGGTTTATCCAAAGCTTAAATTTACATAAAACTGAAACAGCTTATAAATAAAGCTTAAATACACATGCACCAACATATTTGAATCATATTTAAAACGTGTTATATAACACTATATGAATTCCTTGACAACTCTATTCTCCACCGGAGGGAGAAATGAATTGAAGTTGATTACTCTATATCTACCTGAACCCTATATTAAAATGTTGGATCAGCTTGTTAATGAGAAGTACTATCCCAATAGGGCGGAGGCAATTCGTGTAGCCATCCGCGATTTGTTGAATGAAGAAGTCATTAAGCGGAAGAGGGTTGACTAGACGATGCAGCCTACTCAGCACGCGCTCAAGTACGCTTGGCACAACATGGTGGATGATGGAATAAGGCAGCTTGGCTCTTGCCGCATAGTTGTGATGGGCGTTGGAGGAGCAGGCAACAACACCGTTACTAGACTTATGGAGATGGGTGTGGCTGGAGCGGAATGTATAGCCGTAAACACAGATGCTTTGCACTTGACAGCTTCAAGAGCTCATCAGAAAATCTTGATAGGCGAAAAACTTACCAGAGGGCTTGGCGTTGGCGGCGACCCGAAACTTGGAAGAGCAGCCATTGAAGAGTCAAAAAAGCGTATTGAAGAATTACTTTCCGATGCAGATATTGTCTTTATAACTGCTGGTTTAGGCGGGGGCACTGGCACAGGAGCTGCGCCTGTAATCGCTGAAGTTGCTAGGCGAAAGGGTGCCATAACTGTTGGTGTGGTAACTACGCCTTTCCGTATTGAGAAGGGGCGAATCGAGTACGCGTCTTTAGCTTTAACGGAGTTGAGAAGACAATGTGACACTGTGGTGGTGATAGACAATAACAAGTTGATGCAGCTTGTGCCCCAACTGCCAATCAACGAAGCTTTTAGAGTGGCTGATCAAGTGTTAGCGAATATGATTAAAGGCATTGTTGAAACCATTTCTTCACCAAGCCTCATAAACCTGGACTTCGCAGACTTCAAAACCATCGTTAAAAGAGGCGGGGTTGCCGTTGTCGGCGTCGGCGAGTCGGACGCCCCTAACAGAGCGGAAGAAGCCGTTCGAAATGCTTTGAGAAGTCCACTGTTGGATGTGGATTACATTGGCGCGACTGGGGCTCTTATTCATGTTACTGGAGACTCTCAAATGACCATTGAAGAAGCGAACCGTGTTGGCGAAATCGTAACTGAAATGATGGA
>CBETPM010000201.1:0-2367 GCA_965538135.1 Candidatus Bathyarchaeota archaeon | reverse complement strand
CCTAACCCCAGGCACCATTCTCAGAGTACAAGTCGAAGGAAAAAGAGTCATCCTAGAGCCTCTGCAAGAACCGCCAAAAGAAGCTTTCATTGAAGCAGGCTCAAAGATTACTGAACCATTGCTACGTGAGGCAAAAATCACAAGCGACAAAGCACAAAGACTTCTTAGAGACTTAGGTGTCCCAATTGACTAAAGTAGCCATGGACACAAGCGTAATAATAGAATACATCGACATCAAAGGTGAACTTCATGAGCAGGCCAAACTCACCTTCTCTGCACTCTTAACCAGCAAGTTAGAAGTCATATTGCCCCACCCAATCTTAGCCGAAACCCACTACGTAGCCACAAAATTATACCACAAGTTCAAAATTGAAAACCCACAGAACGTAGCCGCAAAGCTCATTGAATGGCTATACAGACTACCAGCAACAATAATCCCAAATGCAGACATAAACCTGGCCATAGAAGCCGGCAAAGCAAAACTAAACCATGGCCTCGCCCTAACACACTGCTTCGTCCTAGCCGCATCAAAAATACACAATTGCAAAGCCCTCTTCAAAAAGCGTGAAAAAGAAATGTTAAAAAACATAGACGCACTAAAAAGAGAGTACCAACTTCTCTTCCTAGAAGACTACAAGTAACTATACAAAACAAAATTAACCAACCCTAAAAGACGATACGCCAAGAAAAGCAAAACCCAAAGCAATTAAGCAAAAAACTCAAGTTCGCAGCAATAGGACTTGGACAATGAACACGCGCGCATAGGTTTGGCAGAAGTTTTAATTTCATTTAGTGGAGGACAGCGGTATTCTTTTGAGGTTTGGAACCCTGTCGAAGGCATTGTCGTCTGAAACCACTTGGCGATCCAATGTTAGCGCCGAAGCAGCTATAAGACTGTCGAAGTAGCTCAGTTCATACCTCTCCTCCAATTCGCTCTGAAACGCCAGCAAACTCATGCTCATAGTCTTCACTTCTTTCACATCGCTCCGCGTTAAAGCTTCATGTAGGGCCAATAGTGCCATCCTAACCTGAGACGGGCTTCTGCCACGAACCCTAAGAACCACCTGGAACTCCAGCGCAGCAGTGTCAGGCACCATAAGACCACTAAGCTCTTTAAGCAGCCTCATTGCACGCTGGTGCTTGTGGTCTCTAGGGTTTAAAGCAAAAAGAAACTCTGTGTCAGCGACCGGCACGGCTCTTCAGCCACTCCTCAGCCTTAACCTCTTCTCTTCCCTCCTCGTAAGGCTCCCCCACAACCTCTTCCATCACCTCATAGGGATCCCAAGGCAAAGGCTCAATGACTATCCTCTTTCCCTCAACACGAATCAGAACCCTTTGCCCCTGCTTAAGTGATAACTCTTCCCTAACAGCTTTAGGTATCACCAACGTATATCTTCTGCCTATGACCGATTCCTCAGACATAAACAGCGCCATACGTAAAAAATACAAATTGTCAGATAAAAACCTTATCGTCAACCAATCTTTGTCAAAACCCCATTTCTCACAATAATCTCCGCGCACTGCTGCTGGATAAAACTAACCATCGGAACAGCAGCCTTCCTAACCATCTACACAACAGCAACTCCACTAACAAGCGCAATAAACAAAACAGACATAAAAAACCTAAAAGAAATGCTTAAGGAACTAGGATCCCTATCGCACCTAATTCAGCTTCCACTAAACATAATCGAAAAACTAACGCTCAATACCTAAAAGTCACCAAAACCAATACACCCACCCAAAATCCACCACACTCCCAGAGAAATAGCCAAACAAGAAACTTCATCCACGTAAAAGCCACAGCCACATCAAACCTAAAAGAACTCTTCAACCAAAAACCTAGGGGGAGGGGGGTAGATCATCTAATGGTGAAAGTTTCAGTCAATAGATACATCCAAAAAAGAATCGAAGCAATGCAAAAAGAAACAGAAACAAGCTTTAAGAAACTGCGGAAAAAGCTGCTGAAAAACCTGGAAGAAATCTTCGAAGCCTCAGGCAAAATTGTCAAAGGAGAAATGAAATATCAAAGAATAAACGGAAAAATGGTTAAAATAACCATCCCCCAAAGAAAAAGATGGCTCCTAATAGCCCAACACACTGCAGAAACAATCACAAAAATCGCCGAAAACATCAACGAAAAAGAGATAAAAACCAAACTGGAAGAACTGCAAAATCTTGTGAACGAATTACAGTCCAAACCCAATACTTAATCAGAATTCAAAAGTTTTCCCATGTTAACTAAACCAGCAAACGCTAGCTGAAGTAGAACTTAAGTAAGATTATCTTCTTGCATCCTTCAAGGTGAAAACTTGTCAAAAACCGTGGTCTCCAAGAAGGGGCAAGTCGTTATTCCCAAGCAAGCCAGAG
>CBETPM010000200.1:0-2412 GCA_965538135.1 Candidatus Bathyarchaeota archaeon | reverse complement strand
CTACCTGCGGATGGTTGGCGGAAAATGGGAACCGCCAAAATACCGAAGAATCGAAAAACTGCCGTTTATACCTACAGAACAAGAAATCGACCAGTTGATAGCTGGATGTGGGCCAAAAATGTCAGCGTTTCTACAACTCTTAAAGGAAACTGGTATGCGAGCGGGGGAAGCTTGGAGGCTTAAATGGACAGACATAGACTTCACAAGTGGAATAGTCAGAGTGACACCTGAAAAAGGAAGCAGCCCAAGAGCCCTTAAAATATCGCATAAACTAATGGCAATGCTTAACGCCTTAAAAGAATGGAGCTGCGGACAAGATAATCACCTCAGGCGAAACCAAGCCTTCATATTTGGAGGCTACCCAATAAGGGGATTTGCAAGAGGATTTCAAAGGCAAAGAAAAGAACTTGCAAGACGCTTTGGCAATCCAAGGCTTCTACGAATAACCTTCCACACGTTCCGCCACTGGAAAGCCACCATGGAATATTATAAAACAAAAGACATCCTATACGTAATGAGGCTGCTTGGGCACAAAAACATTAAAAACACGCTGATTTACACGCAGCTGGTGGAGTTTAAAGAAACAGACGATTTCATCTGCAAGGTGGCAACAACAGACGAGGAAATAAGCCAACTCATTGAGGCAGGGTTCGAGTATGTATGCGAACACAACGGAGCCAAATTTTTCAGAAAACGCAAGTGAGCGGCATATTTGCAGCATATTAACAAATACGGGGGTTCATTCCAGAAAGCCGGGGGTGGGAGTTGAACCCACATATAGCAGCTCTGCAGGCTGCCGCCTGAACCGTTCGGCCACCCCGGCATGATTTCTATAAGAATCTAGAGCCAGCCTCATAATAAATATTCTTTCAGGCTATTCCAAGTTTTTCGGAAATTTCCCTGTAAATCTTTAACGCTATTTTTTCATTGTCAACATTTTTTATCAGCATTCTTCCGCCATTGAAGAGAGTTATTTCAAAATTTTTATAGTTGAATATTAGGGCTAGTTGGGATTTTATTCGAATTTCGAAATGTTGTTTAGCTCTGATGTAAATCTCGTCTAATCCCATCTTTAATGGCTTTTGAGGATTTACATTTACTGTGCCGTGTCCGCATAGCCAAACAAGTTTTTCGCGTTTCTTCTCTAAAGCCATTTTACCTTGACATGCTGGACAGTTCTCCCGTTTGTAAATGTCGATTGTTGTGAGGTACATGTCGCTGAAATCGCAAATCATAAGCTTACCCTTTAAAACAGAGCCTATTCCCGTTAAGACTTTTATTGTCTCCATGGCCTGCATCGTCCCTATAATCCCGGGAGTTGCTCCCAGAACGCCCCTCACGTCACAGCTCATTAAACTGCTGTCTTCAAGATTAGGGAAAACACATTCTAGGCAAGGAGTCTCTGGTGGAGCAAAGACTGAAATGTTTCCCTCAATTCCTATGGCGGCTCCGAAAACATAGGGTATTCTAAGTTTTGCACAAGCTTTATTAACTAAATAGCGTGTACGCATGTTATCCAATCCATCGACAACGCAGTTCACTCCGGAAAGAAGCTTTTCCACGTTATTTGCATTCAAATTTTCCGGGAAAGCCTCAACCTTAACGAGAGGATTAACCTTCCCCAACCTCTTTGCTGAGACTTCAACTTTCGGATAATGTAAATCTTCTATGGTGTAAAGAATTTGTCTATGCAAATTATGCAATTCCACTGTATCCTGATCTATCAACCGTAAATGGCCGACTCCTGCAAGAGCCAAGTAAAGAGAGGACGCCGTACCTAATCCGCCGAGCCCTACAATAGCAACTTTAGACCTTTCGAGTTTCCTTTGGCCTTCGCGGCCAAGCTCTTTCATGACTATTTGGCGACTGTAAAATTCTTCCAGTGAAAGCTTTTTGCGCGTTTTCGCCATTTCCACCGCCTTTCTCTAAATACTCTCATTCAGTTTTATATCTGCCTTTTTTCAAAAATTGTCTTTCGTAAATTTCCCGAACTTTTTGCACAGTGTCTGCATCTTCCGGGTTTTTGTCATCGCGTATATGGTTTATTCTTGCAAAACGCAAAGCCATTCCACATTTGTATTTAGGACTCTTCTGAATTTCGTTATATGCCACTTCTACAACAATCTTTGGAACAACTAAAACTCTTCTCCCCTCCTCTTTTATAACCAGTTCTTTAAGCCGTCTCGTCATTTCAACCATTTCTGCGTCAGTTAAACCCTTAAAAGTTTTACCAACAACCAAAAACTCATTTGTTTCCACGTCTCTTGCTGCTAAATAATAGTCTGAAAGCCATGCATGTCTCCGTCCATAACCATACTCTGCCGCGACAATCACCAAATCCAAGGGCTCAAGCACAGGCTTGATTTTCAACCAGTGCTTTCCACGGATTCCAGGAATATAAATGCTCTCAGG
>CBETPM010000199.1:0-2429 GCA_965538135.1 Candidatus Bathyarchaeota archaeon | reverse complement strand
GCTTTTCTACCCATGACTATGGCTAACTCTGCCTCATAATCAAGTTGTTTGACGAAATCGGGTTTGATGATGTTCTCGTTAGGACCGATTATTGTTGTATGCGGTTTTAGAAAGATTATAGGTTCATCTGGGATTGGAGCGTTTTGTTCTGCGGCGTGGTCGCGATAATTTAAGCCTAAACAAATTATTTTCGGTGGAAACGCTACGGGCGCCAACAGCTTTAAATCTTTTACAAGCAAAGATGCACGTTTAACATTGCCTTTTGAAGTTTTTTCTAACAATTTTTCTGATTTTTCAATGCCATCTGAGCCTAAAGCTATGAAATCTTTTAGTTGCTGCGGAATCTGTTCACCCAAAAGTTTTGCTAATTTAGGCAAGGACACTATTTGCCTGTCATTATCTGTTAATACACCGAAGCTTTCCTTTTCACCATCAAAATAGCGGGCAATCCTCAAAATTTTGGCTCCTTCTCTACCCTGGTATAACGCCTATTCTTGTTATGGAAACACTTTTCTTTTCCATTTCGTGGATTAGCGGGTTTATGCCAACCGAGTCGCTTGCAATATGTCCAGTAACTATGAGGTTTCCAGCATTTTCCATTTTCAGCTTTTCCAAGTCTACCGGGCTTATGTGGATGTATATGACCGTTCCAATTCCATGTTTAAAGTATGTTTTTGCAACTTCGTATCCGCCGTTGGTTCCGGCACCATGCGAGACAACAACTTTTCCAGCGGGGTTTTCGGGTTTTCCAACGCGGATCTTAATCTTTGTGGTTGCATTTTTAAACTCTGTTAACTCGTTTAAAGCGGAAACCACGTCTTGCACTTTAGAGTTTTCGCTAATTTTGCTTTTTATTTGCTCTGTCATTCTTTTTCTTCCAACCTCGTCTAGAGGTGTGTGAATGTTCATGTAGGGTATTTGCAAAAGTTCTGCCACATTAATTGCATGTGCGTAATTTCTTGTGTGGGCTTCCACTTCCAACTGCTCAAGCTTTCTTTTTACGGCTTTTTCCGCTTCTTCTCTTGGAACACCAGCGTCCACCATTTGTTGGATGTGTCTTTTGAAAACTTTGTGGAAATTTACTGCTGCTATTCCGCCTGGGGGATGATGAGCAATTACGGCGTCATAGCCGAGCTTTTTGGCAAGCCAAAGCTCTGGGACTCCCGCGTCAATGCAGAACAGTATCTTTTCTATGTTTTCGCCTTTAACGTATATGGCGCTGTCTTCTGGAATTTTTTCTAATCCAGCAAGCTTCAAAGACAAATTCATAATCTCTTCAGTATCCATATATTTGCCTTCCGTTTGTTGAAAGCTTTTCTAAGCATTAGCCTAGTATTAAGGTTTAACTTATAAGAACGCTTTGTTCTAAGCGGTGCAAGGCGTTTGAAATGAGGGTTAGGACAAGAAAGGTTGCTTTAACTGAAGGTGTTACGGCTGGAGTTTTCTTTGGAACCGCGGCAATTTTTATAAGGTTTTTAAACGGTTTAGACGCATTTTCTATAGCTTTCTGGCGTTTAATAATTGCATGTGCAGCATTGGCGTTAATAACATTAGCATTAAAGAAGACATTTCAATCCAGCCTTATAAAAGAAAATTTTAAAGCCTTACTTTTTCTCGGAGTTTTCCTTGGCTTACACTTTATATTTTTTGTCTCAGCGGTGAAGGACACCACAATTTTAAACGCCACAGTTCTTGTTAACACCACGCCTATTTTCTCCATGTTTATTTCCAGCTTATTTTTCAAGCTTAAACCCTCTCGCCTTGCGGTTTTAGGAATTATTACCTCTTTCGTTGGAATGTGCATTATTGGCTATGCTGAGGCAACTGTGATAAATGCAGATATGCCCGTAGAAGGGTTTTCTTCAAGTTTAAAGGGAGACTTGGAAGCCGTTTTAGCCGCTCTGGTTGAGGCTTTCTATCTTAACTATGGACGAAAATTACGTGGCCAAATGAGTATCCTTTCTTTGATGCTTCCAATTTATTTCTCGGCAGCTCTGATTGTTGGAATTCTAACTTTTCCACTTGCAAACAAAACATTAACTATTCCAGTAGGAGCAGGGATTATTTTATCCCTTTTGGGCTTGGGTTTGTTGCCAACCGCAGTAGCCCACACCTTATACTTCTCTTCATTATCTAATCTAAAATCTTTTGAAACTGCCACTATGGCTTTACTAGAACCTTTAGGCGCAACAGTTTTAGGCATATTAATATTTATGGAGATTCCAACACTAATTTTCGCTTTTGGAGCTGCCCTAATTTTGTTAGGAATATTTTTTGTTCTTAAAGAAAAAGACGAAACAAATAAAAAAGAATGAAAATGTAGTTATGTGCAAAAGGTTGATGTGATGAGCTTCCAAGAGAAAATATTGAATGCTTTGAGAACAGCAAAAAGTCACCTAGAAAATTCAATAACAGCCAAAACAAAAAAA
>CBETPM010000198.1:0-2453 GCA_965538135.1 Candidatus Bathyarchaeota archaeon | reverse complement strand
GATAAGCCCAAGGTTAAGCAAGTGACTCTGCACTCTTGAGAGTTCTGCTTGTATTACTCTAATGTATCTAGCTCTTTCAGGAACCTCTATTCCAGCTAATTGTTCAACTGCATTGCTGTAGGCTAGTTCATAGGGTGCACCATCAAGAACACAGATGCGTTGAACCAACATTATATTTTGCATCCATGTCCTATATTCCATAAGTTTTTCGAAGCCCCTATGCAGATAACCAACCTGCGGTTCAGCTTTTGTAACTGTTTCTCCGTCAATTTTAAGCTTCAACTGAAAGTTCCCCGAAGCAGGATGCTGAGGCCCGAATGGAAGCAAAATTTCGCTCTCTTTAAGAGTTTCCCCTGTAATTTCGGGCACTTCCAGTTCTTTTGACGCTTTCACTTCCTCTTTTTTACCGGTGTATCCGCTTTGAATAGCATTCATTGCCTCGACTACTGCGACGCCTATGGCTTCTGGTCTAGGCGGGCACCCAGCAATCCAAATGTCCACTGGAATGTAATCATCAATTCTCTTAATAGTATTATAACTGTCCCAGTATGTTCCTCCAGTTGCAGGGCAATTTCCAAAGGCTATTACAAATTTAGGCGCGGGCATCTGCTCATAAATTCTAATTATCCTTTTCAATGTCTTCCATGTAACATATCCAGCGATAATGAATACATCTGCATGTCTTGGGGTGTCAGCCACCAGCATGCCAAACCTTTCCATGTCGAATCCGCTGCTGACCCATGGAACAGCTTCTATAAAACCGCATCCAGTAAAGAAGTTTATAACCCATAAGCTTCTGGAACGAGCCCAACTTTTCCACCCCTTAATCTTTGGTTTCTCAGGCATCTTCAACTTTGGAGCTTGAGCCAACTTTTCTGGAGTGAACAAAAGCTTGTTCTTATCCAGCGAAATCACTATCGGGAAGTTTGTCATTCGAAGAGCCTTTGTTGGACAGATATCGGCGCATAAACCGCAGAAAGAACACTTGGCATAATCTATTTGAGGATGACGAATTTTAACGTGGGAACCACCAACAGGTACTCCTTCCTCTCTTCCAACCATTTCTATGGCTTTGTTTGGGCAAATCTTAGCGCATAAACCGCAGCTTCTGCACTTGCTTGGTTCGAAAATGTGACGACCTCTCCATTCTTTAGATAGTGGCATTTCTGGAGGAAAATTGTAAGTGATCGGTTTGCTTGTGACGAGTTTGATTCCAGATTCTATGGATTTGAAGATTTCTTTGATCATATCTCTATCACCTCTCGGCTTGTGGCAGCTTAAAAGTACGTTTCACATATTCTCTCCAGTTGAAATCTTTCCTGAATGGTGGAGGACCACTCCAATCTTCAAGAAACAACGGTTTCAACATGTCATTTCCTATAAATTTTATTCTAAAAAGCTCCCATGATTCCCGCTCGTGCATCGCAGCGTTAGGCCATAAACTAGACAGGCTTGGGATTTCAGGCTTGTCTCGAGATATCTCGGTTGCAACCTTAATGTAAACATTTTCATCCATGTTGTGCACAAGAAAATAAACCTCAAAAGTTCCTTTCCCCAGCCAGTCCACAGCACCCACAGTCAAAAGCCTTCGAAACCCATTCTCTTTTAAAAGAGCTGCCGCCTTTACATAGTCTTCTTTTGAAACTCTAAGATAATTCACGTTTCCCCTCACATGCCGCTCAAAACCTAATCCACTTCTAAGCTTTTCAAACAAAACATCAACTTGTTTGCCGGAACTCGTATTTCATTCCCTTCAGCATAGACATGACACAGGAATTTTTAAACCTTTCCTCTGGCTTCTCGATTTCGAGATGTCATCCAAGTGTTGCAGGATCTTGGAGTAATAGACTCGTTAGCAACCGTGAGATATCTTGCGGGGTAAAAAGAACTTGACGAATTCACCAAACTAAATCTTTTAGGTACGGTTTAAAAAAATGATGAATTAACGATAACATTATAACACTTGCTATTACAGCGATTGCTACATTCAAACAGAAACCTGTGATTGCAACACCCAAAGCAGTGCCTGACGCAGGCGGATGTTCCATATCTGCAGCTACCATTACAAAAATCGAGAGTCCAACAGCAAACGAGTATATAATAACAGCTAAAAATGAAGGATGAGGGATTAAAGCACATAAAGACCCAGAAATGAGGCCGACTAAATGCCCCCCTATAACATTCCTCGGTTTAGCAGTAACGTTTTTTGGCATCGCAAACACAATAAAAGCGGTAGCGCCTATTGACGCTATTATCACCGCATGTTCTAGGCTCAAGAATAAAAGCACTACGAACATTGTAAGAGCGGCAAGAAAACTCTGAAATATGTAATTCTTCCAAAACAGTCTAAACTCTTCAACCGTTTTAGTGATTGATTTTTTCATAGATAAATTATCCTTCTCACTATAAAATTAACTAAAGCCATCAAACAAAAACTTATCAGAAATCTTCAG
>CBETPM010000197.1:0-2471 GCA_965538135.1 Candidatus Bathyarchaeota archaeon | reverse complement strand
AATTCTTCAATTGGCAAGTCGCCCATTCCATCAATAACAACGTAAACCAGTTTTAGAATTTTATTCACCTCTTTATAACTCGAAACACGATGTATGGAAGCTATTTTAACTAAACACTGGACGATGTGCCTCGTCTGCAACTCGATCACTGACGCTCTCTAAGAAAAACTCTTCAACTTTCCCTAATTCCCCATGTTCCATCACTATGAAGTCAAAGTTTCCTTCTTTGGCGACTTCAACAATCTTATCTGCTGGTCGACCTTCCTTCAGCATGGCTGAAATTTTTAAGTGAGGTTTCAGCTCCTTAGCCCTTTTAAGAGCATTAGACAATATTTTTTCATGAGCGACTTTCACTTCTTTGGTGAAATCTGCTAAGGCAATAGGGTAAGCAAGCGGCTCGCCTGAATAGCCAACCATTGGTATTTGAAAAACATTTATTCTTGTAACAGTTGCAGAATATTTTTCAGCAAGCTCAAGTGCGAAATCCAACGCTTTATCAACATGTTCTGAACCATCAATTGCCACCGAAATTTTTTTAATCAAATACATCACATCTACCCAAGTTTTTTCATTTTTCTAACTCATAGATTTTTCGCATAAGATTAAAATAAAAAGTGCACGTTTCTATGGCTTTGACTCCCTATGCTCCTTTAAAAACCGTTCAACAGCTTTCCGACTTGGTATACCTTGAACCACAATTTTTACATTATCAAAAGTAAACTCTCTGCCTACGACGCCACGTCAGCCATCTGTGCCGAAACTAATTTTCACTATGGACAACCTCAAACTACTTTATTATTGAAACTTAGAGCAAAACTTTTTCCTTAAACACAAACGCAAATTCACTCTGTCCCGACTTTTTATTCCTGTTTTTCTCTAATGCACTATAACCAAAGGCAAAGATATAAGCATCCTTTAACATAAATTGATGAAATTATAACTTGAAGTGGACGAGTAAAATGCGAATTGGGTTCTTCGTTTGGGAATACCCACCGAGGCTTGTAGGTGGTTTAGGAACGTACGCAGAATATATAACTCATGAGTTCATCGAGTTAGGTCACGATGTAACAGTTTTTACCCTTAATCCTGGAGATTTGAATACACGGGAGATTTTAAAAGGAGTGGAAGTTCACAGACCACTTATTGCTGATGCCAGCAATGTTTTTCCAATGTTTGTTACGGATGACCTGAGAAGATGGGGAACAAACATTCGCTTCTTTAACGACATCTTCATTTACAACGTTCTAAGCGCAACTAAATTCATTAACGGGCTAATTAGAAAAGAAGAATATAAATTTGACATTGTTTGTGTGCACGACTGGTTAAGCAGCATAGCTGGCTTAATAATCAAGAACGAAACCAAAATCCCAGTTATTTTCCATGTCCACAGCACAGAATGGGGAAGAAGCGGTGGACAAGGCTCTGAGGTTGTTTCACATCTTGAATGGGCAACTGCCCAAGCGGCTGACAAGATAATAACCGTCAGTCATGCAATGAAAGACGATCTGGCACGTCACGGTTGGCCTCAGCAAAAAATAAGCGTTGTATGGAATGGCGTAGACCCGGCACGCTATAATCCACAAAACTGCAAACCTGAAGATGTAAAGAAGATCCGAGAAAAATATAACATTCCAAACGATTGGAAAATGCTTCTCTTCCTTGGAAGATTAACGTGGGTAAAGAGTGTAAAAAATCTAATACAAGCAATGCCTACAGTATTAAGAGACTATCCGCAGACGAAACTGGTGATTTTAGGCAAAGGCGAAGAAGAAAGGGACATAGCGGAAACAGCAACTAGACTCGGAATAAAAGGCAATGTTATTTGTCGTTTCGATTTTGTCCCAGAAGAAGAACGGATTCTACACTATGCCGCTGCAGACATGTGCGTCTTCCCGTCAGTATACGAACCATTCGGCATAGTAAGCCTAGAAGCAATGGCAATGAAAAAACCAGTAGTCGTCGGCGCTCATGGAATAGTGGGCTTCAGAGAACAAGTAGTTCCCTCAGGTTCAGAACAAAACGGTATTCACGTCAACGGCGAAGACCCAGCCGACATAGCATGGGGAATAAAACAAATACTATGTGATCCTGAAAGAGCCAAGAAGTGGGGAGAAAATGGAAGAAAAAGAGTCTTACAATACTTTACATGGGAAAAAACAGCAGAGCAAACAATCGAAATATATCAAACACTCACATAGCAAATATTTTGTTGGTAAGTTTGTGCGTAAATCCCGCCCCGCACTTTTCACTGAACCACTCACAACTTTGAGGGGGAGATTATTTGCGTTTCTGTAAATTATGTTCAGAATTCTAGGGTTTTGGAGCTTTGAGGCAATTTTCCTTCGTTGCTTGTGAAAGAGTCTCGTTTGACTTTCCGGCGATTTCTGAAACGCCCTCTCTCTGAGCTTGAGCTTTCTCGTATCGCCTTAAGCATGCCCATGAGCTTGTTGGAGACTTTGAATACTAAGTCA
>CBETPM010000196.1:0-2475 GCA_965538135.1 Candidatus Bathyarchaeota archaeon | reverse complement strand
CAACGAAGGTGTTCTCTCCCTCACCTACCACTATCACATCCAGCTGAGGCAGCCACCGTAGCCACTCTTCTGGCTGGGCGGTGAATCCGCCACCGCCACCCACAATGAGAGCGTCTGGATGTTCCTCCCTGATGATTGGAAGCAACTGCTTGACATATTTATATTGGCTTGAAAGGGCTGAAACTCCAACTAAATCCCAATCGTCAGCCCTAACCTCCTGTCTAAAAGCATCTAAACTAATCCTGTAGGCGTTCATATCTAAAACTGCCACCTGATGTCCAAGAGCATCGGCAACAGCGGCAATTTGCAGCAACCCGAAAGGCGGATGGTACGGCGGCTCCTGCGGACGGACAATCGGATGAATTAAAAGTATCCGCATTATTCCCCCTCCTTTAACACATGCCTTTTCAATTCCTCAGGATTATGATAATACTCCAGAAAATCCTCAAATTTAATGCAATACAATCCCTCACCGAATAAGCATCCTCCCATAGTGGCATTATACGGATTATAAATCCTCTTATACGCCTGTCTAGCCAGCTCAACATTTCCCCCTGCAACTCTGAGAAAAGTTGAGAAGTACTGAGTTTTCTCCAGGGGAGCATCCTCTTCCCAGCTGAAATCAATGCCTATTAGACAAATCGGCGAGCGCCTTAAAAGTGCATGGGCTAAAACCCAACAGGCACTGCCACTGTTTCCAAGACAACTTAGCGAGGGTACGCCTTTCGGATTTTTCTTGCTTTTAGTCATCATCAGCTGTAACCTCGTGTAGCTTTCGTTATCTCTCCAGTCGTCAAAGATGGGATTAAACCAGTATGTGTCTACCTTGTTCTTCTGCAGAACTTTTCTTACGCTTGGATGTGTGCTGGTGATGATGCAAGCTTTAATTTGCAATCCCCACTGCTTAACGATTTCTCCATCCCACCATTTGCGAATGACAGGGGCTCCATCAACACCTACAGCGTACCATCCTTCATACTTGTCTGGCGTGCATCCAGCCTCCAAAGTCGGCTTTACCATGCGATCTGTCACGCATAAAACACCTTTAAAATCGCTTTTAGCCAACATCTCCAAATGCTTATGCTTCCAAACACTTGGACCAGCTCCAATAACAATACTTGCCCCTTTCGGAACCTTTTCCGGCTCTTGCGGAACTAACTCTGCAATTGTTTTTCCTTTGCGGATGTAAGGTAGATTCTCGGCGAAATTTTGACACCACAAATCCCAAAGGTTTTCCTTGGTTGCCCTTGAAATCCGCTCTCCACTAAGCTCGTCCAACCTCACATTTCTGACGAGATTAACGAAAAACTTTTCCCAATCAGCTCCATCAGGAAATTTTTCTTCCTTCATTTTCTGAAGCTTCTTATATGTCAGATCGTCAAGTTTAACCATCAACGTCTTCATTTCTTTTCCCCTTTTGGCGGTTGCACAGTTATCCGCAGGGCAGTTTTAGGTATGGGCTTAAACTCTCCCTTATCATAAATGTAATAGTAGTTGCCAAGCTGGAAGACGATGGTGTGGTCGATGGCTGGAGTTCCATCCACACTCCAAAACTGAACAAAAACCTCGCCTTCACCCTCCATAATACGGTTTAAAAGCTCATCATAAGTTTCCCTCTCCCTGCGAATCCTGTCTAAGCAACGCTTGGTTTCCCGACTAACCCAAATTGTAGTGTAGTTCTCTCTCTTCGACATATAGCACTTCTATAGCGGAAAAACTATTTAACGGTAACGCTAAACTTCTTCTACAAAAAACTTTTTAGTTTTTACATAGACAAAGCTTCCGCCGACATGTCGAAGCATTTCAGCCTCTAAATCTAAAGCAGAAAAATTGGGGTTTTGAAGCTTTCCTGCCTAATCCATAATTGCTTTTCAGGAAACTCATGGCTCTCCAGTTTACTCTGGAGCTTCAACCTTTTTAGCTTTTTCTAAGGATTCGATTTTACCCTTTAAAGAGTCGACTTCCTCTTCAAGCTTTGAAACATCCACTGGTTTTAGCTTGTTTATTTCTTCGATGAGGCATTCTAGACAAACCTTCGGCGCATAGGCTGGCAAAAGCGCTCCAACCTGCTTTTTGAACTTTTCGATTTTAGTGCATTTTTTACAGTTTATCATGGCGAACTCACTATCCATCCTGCCCAGACAAAGTGTACGCTTTCTCCGGAGGTGAACCCTGATGCTACGTGACGTGTTATGGCTGTTTTCTCCACGCCTACAGTTCCGCTTATGCTGTCAAGGACCTCGGAGAACTTCAGCCCAATCACCATCATTAGACTTCCGCTGACGCTCCAATAATACTTGTAGTTGACTGACACGTCTCCGCCTATTGGAACGCTGGCATCCCAAATGGCAAACGGGAAAATTTTGTATCCACTGTCAAACTGTCCGCTCCCATAATACTGGCTCATAGCCCCATACGCTGAAACAACATGATATGTTGCATAAGCCGACCCGTTATAGCTTCCCATTATGAAGC
>CBETPM010000195.1:0-2476 GCA_965538135.1 Candidatus Bathyarchaeota archaeon | reverse complement strand
ACTATTCCTTCAACCATGACGAGTTTACCGATGTGATCTGACCCCAGTTTGCGTAATTGGGTTGCTTGCCACAATCTTACTATTCTGACAGTTACCGTTTCAGCTTTTTGTGCTATTTTTTCTGCATATTCTGGGTCTTCTATTCGCAGCTGATCATAAGCCGCATTGTTTGCGTGTTTCAAATATTCGTCTGGCTTTTCCAGAAGGTTTTCAGCAAGTTTTTGATCAAAAGTTAGTAAGTCTTCAAAGTTAACTATTAACGATTTTTTGCTTGTTACTGCAATTTGCGCTATTCTTTGCCTGTATTTTTCAGTTTTGAAAAATTCTTGAAAACGTTCTTGCGGGTCAATAACTTCCAATTCTTCTGTCATTCATCCTTCCCTTCCATGTTTTCCAGTAATTTTGTTTTCCATTTCTTAATAAGCGAGTATAATCGGTCGTACAAAAAACGTTCTTCTTCAGTAAAATTCTTTAACATCTGCTCGGTCTGAGCTGGGGCAGATGCTAACGAAACAATTTTTTTCAATCTTAAATTAACTATATCTCTTACAGAATGTCTAATTTTATCATATTCTCTTATTTTCTCCGGGTTTTTACCAGCTTCTTCCTTGAGCTCTTTTAAATATCTTCTAAGCTTTGGATAGAATTTTTCTGGCAGTTTTGATATCTGATTTGTAGTTTGCACGCGTTCTGTCCAATGAATTTTATAGATTTTATTTGCATCTAAACGTTCTTCTTCCCGAAAACGAATAATTCCTGCTTTTTCCAACTCTTCAGCTATCCAAAATTGTATTTCATACTCGTTTCCTTCTTCAAAAGGGCCAACGTTTAATCCAGCTAGCTTAATTTCTGGGCAGTTTCTGTTGGCGATGACTTTTACATGTGAATGTTTAAGATTAAAAAATTCAGGCAATTAAATCTTGTGAAGACACTTGTCATGTATATAAAAGAGGAAAATGAGTTTTGCTGTTACGGCCAAAGTCCAAGTGTTTTAATCGCGTCTGCTACTCTTCCAACCCCGACCATTAATGCGGCCATTCGCATATCGCTTTCTTCTTTTTCTGCTATCGAATAAACATCATTAAAGGCTTTGACCATTTTATCTTCAAGTTTTCTGTTGACTTCTTCAAGGGTCCAGTGCTCACGTGTTAGATTTTGAACCCATTCAAAATAGCTTGCTGTTACCCCTCCAGAATTTGCAAGTATGTCTGGAACTAGGAAAACTCCATTTTCGTAAAGTGCACTGTCGGCTTCTGGGGTTGTGGGGCCGTTGGCTCCTTCCGCTACTATCTTAGCTTTTATCTTATCCGCATTAGCCTTAGTAATCTGATTCTCCAACGCCGCAGGAATGAGGATATCGCATCTTGTTTCTATTAATTCTTCATTTGTTATGTTTCGGCAACCCTTAAAGTTGGTTACTGACCCTGTTTTGGCTTTGTGTTCGTAAACCTTGTATGGGTTTAATCCCTTTTGGCAGTAGATTCCCCCGGTTGAATCGCTTACTGCAACGATTTTACAGCCCATTTCGTAGGCTATTTTTGCAGCGTTCCAACCTACGTTGCCGTAGCCTTGAACCGCCACCGTCGCGCCTTTAAGTTTCAAACCCTGCTTTTTGGCTGCTTCTCTTGCGCAGATAACCACGCTTCTGGCCGTGGCTTCGGCTCTGCCTTCTGAACCGCCTACGCTTAATGGTTTTCCCGTGACACATTCGGGGACGCTGTAACCTTTAAATTGGCTGTAAGTGTCCATTATCCATGCCATGGTTTGGGCGTCTGTGTAAACGTCCGGAGCCGGCACATCCCTGTAGGGTCCAATTATGTCTAGAAGCAGTGTAGTATATCTTCTTGTTAGTCTTTCTAGTTCACCCGTAGACATTTCTTTTGGGTTACAGCAAATTCCGCCTTTTGCACCGCCGTAGGGTATATCTACAACCGCGCACTTCCATGTCATCCACATGGCCAAGGCTGTTACTTCTTGTAATGTTACGTTTGGATGGTAGCGTATTCCACCTTTGAAGGGCCCTCTAGCGTCATTATGTTGCACGCGGCAACCGGTGAAGACGCCCGTTTCTCCGTTATCCATTTTGATTGTTATTGAAACGATAAGTGATCTTTTAGGATGTTTTAACATTTCATGAATGCCTGGGTCAAGGTTCAGCTTTTCTGCAGCTATTTTCAATTGCTCAAGAGCTATTTTTATTGCTGCTTGTGCTTCTGTCATAAAACATCACAATGCTATCTTACTGTTTATCACTACTCTTAAGCTTTTTAGAAGAAAAAGTTTTCAAAAAAGAAGAGGGGATAATTTAGTCGAGGATTCTCTCGATTGCATCTTTTTCCGTTTCGTGTGGTAATGGTATTCCTGTAACTTTGACAGCGATTTCTGATAGACTCATTAAGTCGTTTCTGTTAATCAGGTCTAGTCTCCATTTCCTGTTGCCAGCCAAAAGTTGTTTTAGGCCTATACCTATGCGGTC
>CBETPM010000194.1:0-2484 GCA_965538135.1 Candidatus Bathyarchaeota archaeon | reverse complement strand
CTGTGGTTTTTCCTTTATCCATAAGTATTCCTACAATCTGGTGAGCCAAAACGTCCAAGGCATTCTCATGAATCTGGACGGGTTCAATTCTGCCTTTGTAAGCGTTTCTAACAGCTGCTACAGATTCAAGAGTGTCATCTGGAAAAGCCGTGAGAACTGCTCCTTCGGAAACTCTGTTCAAACGGTGACCACTGCGTCCTACCCTTTGGATCAGACTGCTTACTTGTCTTGGCGACAAGTATTGGATTACAAGATCTACGTTTCCTATGTCTATGCCAAGCTCCAAAGTGCTGGTGCATATGATTGCCTTTAAAATTCCAGCCTTAAATTCATCTTCTATTTGAATCCGTTCTTCTTTTGACAAAGACCCATGGTGAACAGCTATGTCTGTGCGTCCAAGCTTATGAAACTTGTGTCCAAGCATCTCTGCATTTGTTCTGCTGTTTACAAAAATCAGTGTGGAATTGTGGTTGTCAACAAGTTCTGAAACACGCCTTATTCTTGCTGCTGCTTCTGGCGAAGTGTTAAGTTTTGCAGCCAACTCGTAATCAGCATCTATAGGCTTGGGGTTTTCCACATAATATTTGTAACCTTTAGGCAGTGAAGCTTCGACAATTGTTACATTTCTGTTTGTTCCAGCGATAAACTGCGCCACCTCTTTCGGGTTGCCCACAGTCGCCGACAAGCCTATTCTCTGAAACTCCTCTTCCACAACTTCAGAAAGTCTTTCCAAAGCCACTGTCAACTGGACACCGCGCTTGCTAGAAGCAATTTCATGAACTTCGTCAACTATAATCCATTTAACATTCTTTAAATGCGTTTTCATACGCGAACCTGGAAGAATCGCTTGAAGAGTTTCAGGAGTTGTTACAAGCATCTCCGGAGGCGTTAATGCTTGTCTCCTGCGAATTTTCAACTCTGTGTCGCCATGTCTAACCGCCACAGATATGCCAAGCCTAACAGCCCAAAAATGTAAACGTTTCAGTAAATCACGGTTTAAAGCCCTTAAAGGAGTGATGCAAAGCGCTAAAATGCCTTTCTTAGCTTTCTGCTTAAGCATCATAGAAAGAATGGGTAAGAGCACAGCCTCTGTTTTACCACTTCCAGTAGGCGCAATTAAAAGAACATTTTCTCCCGACAAAACATGTGGTAAAGCCATCTTTTGTGGCAATGTTGGTTCAGAAAACCCTGACTCCCTTAAAGCGTCAAGAATAGATTTCTCAAGCAGATGGAAAACATTTTTTCTTTGCATTTGATGCCAAATACTAATAGTGTGAAGGAAAGGTTTATTCTTTTATTCTAAAAACGCGTAAAGAAAGTTTTACGCTTTTTTCTTCACGCCATTTAACAGAGATTTTCTCTTGAAATTCACCTTTTACAAGCAGTCTCATAAACTCCTGAGTTAAGGCTTCTTTTCTTGAACAAAAAATGATTTCACCATGGTTGTTTGTCCAAACGGCTAGTCCCCGAGTTTTTCCTTTGTGAATAAAATGCACGAACACGTCTTCTTCTGCAACTTGGAGCAAGCAAACAGTATTGGAACCTTCCACACATCGGAAAACAGAATCTAACGTTTTTTCAATATGTCCCGCTTTTTCTACGAATTTTTCTTCGAAAAGATGGGGAATCACCTCAGAGTCAATAAGCCCAACCTTTTCAGACTCAAAAACGTGTATTTTGCCTAATTTATCTTTAAGAATTTTGTAATTAGAGACATACCCATTATGAGCTGAAGCAACCACAAAGTCCGAGTAACATTTTGCTACGTAAGGCTGAGCCGTCTCCCTAAAATTGGCAGTGTTCATAAATTCTTCGCTGGGCATACGCACATGTCCCACTAAAACACAGGCTTCGTTTGCGCTTACAATTTCAGAAAGACGCTGAACAGGAGAAATGTTGGAAACTCTTCCGGTTTTTTCCGAAATAACCCTTAGTTGGTCATCATCTATGAAGACTATGCCAGCGCCATATCCGCCCACAGTCTTAGCCTCTCCTGGATAGCGATGGGACTCTAGCTTTTTTAGGGTTTTAAAAACTGTTTTCATGGGAATCTTTTGTTTTAAAGCGAAGCCGAAGATTCCGCACATGAATTTTTCCTCAATATTTTTGCTAGAATTATGTCAACAAATTTTAATATTAAATGTTCCAAAAACTTTGCCCTTATAGGGCGTGCTGAAACTTTGAAGAAAAGGATAAAGCTTATAGCCTCAATATTTTTGTCAACGGTTCTTGTCCTATCAAACGTGCAGTTTCTTAAAATAGCAAAATGCCAAGCTCCTTCACTTCCTATAGACTCGCGCGATTTTCTTTTAGGTGTTACTCCAACCGCTAAAATCAACGGTTCTCTTGAAGAATTGTATATGACTGCTGGTTCTGTGGCGGATGTTATGAATCTTTGGTTTGTGAATGTGCCATGGTATAACACAACCAAGCATTTGCAAAAATCTTCAACCCAAGGGCTTTTATTGTTGATAAACTCTAGCG
>CBETPM010000193.1:0-2490 GCA_965538135.1 Candidatus Bathyarchaeota archaeon | reverse complement strand
TTCTGTCAAAATAGATGTTTTTTCCCTTTGCTGAAATGGGAATTCCCATTATAATTGTGGCTTCTGGCAAAAGTTTCAATTTCATAGCTGCTGTTCCAATGCGATACATTATACGATTGTCAACATTCAAAATACTCGCCGTTTTCACTGCAGAGCTTAACGCTATTCCTAAGTCCAAAGCCTTAAACATGCATGTTGGACCAAAAAAGTCTTCACCAAGCCTTTTAGCAGTTTCTTCGAACTCTTTGCAGTTTTTGTAGCCGCATGCCCCACAGTTTAGTCCGATGCTCTTTTTCCCTCTAACACCCACCAGAATCACCACTTCAGAATCTCTAACGTTTCTAGCATCTCTCTTGAAACCTTCAATTTTCCTTTCTTCGCCTATTTCCTCCATTTTCACAGCAATTTTGTCTTTTTCCTCTCCATAAACAATTAGAGTTAAAATGTCGTCGACTCCAGCAGTTTTTGGAGCGGTTCGCGCAGAGACCGCCATGTGCTTTGCCGTTTCCAGCAAGGCCTCTTTTTCACATTCTTTACCTTCAATCATTGGGGGACTCATTACTTAACAGGACTCCTAAACTGTTGTTTTAGAATTTAGTGCATGTTTTGCTTTAAGAATTTTGGGTTAGGCTAGTGTGAGAGCTTCTTTCAGCCATTCTAATATTTGATTAAGCTGTCCGGTGTAGATTCCCACGGCTAGAAAGGAAACTCCTAAAAGAAGAAGTAAAGCTCCTATTACCCTGCGGGCTGAAATGTCCATAGACCTTCTACTCCATGTGTTTTTTTAATGTGGCTTCAATCTGTTTTTTCGGGACAAGCCCCACTATCCTGTCTACTTCTTGTCCATTTTTCATTATTACAAGGGTTGGTATGCTGAAAATTTGAAAACGCTCCGCAGTTCTTGGGTTCTCGTCTACATTAAGTTTTCCAACAAAAACTTTTCCAGCATATTCTTGGGCTAATTCTTCGATTGTCGGCGCTAAGGCTATGCAAGGACCGCACCAGGATGCCCAAAAATCGATTAAGGCTAAAGAATTTTTACTGGTTACTTCGTTGAAGTTTGCATCTGTCACGGGGATGGGTTTGTTCTGCATTATTGTTTCTTTCTCCCTTTTTCTTGTTAGTAATTGTTTGAGTTTCTTTTCTTTGATACGTTGAAGTTCTTTGTCTTCCTCGGATATAAACTGTTTGTGTTTTTCATTCATCGCGTTTTCACGCCTTTTTAGTTTTCAATGTCTCATATAGCCTTTTAAGTTTCGCGTAAGCCTCTTTCGGATTGGAAATTTGTTGTGATGCTTTTTCGAAGGGGCAAGTTTTTGTTTTGCTAGCGTCAAGTATGTTTTCTACCAGATTATCCCACTCACAGTATAAGGAGTGTTTCTCGAAGAGGCTTTTGGCGCCGTTGCTTAACGTTTCTGCGTAAACCGCCCTAACATTTGCGTAGATGCATAGAAGAGCAATTGCTTCGCCAACAATTTTGTCAGCCACAGAAGCTCCTTCAAGCTTTCTTCTATGTGTCTCTATAGCTTGTAGAAATCCGGAAATTCCCTGAGAGAAGCTTTCAAAAAGTGTTTCGCCATTTTTCACTACAACAAGAGATAAACTTCTTTCTTTAAGCTCTTTTTTGGCAATTTTCAAATCCTTGTTTTTCATTTCGGACTGTTAAGAGAAACTGGCGAATATTTATTGTTTTTCTATTGCGAACAGCTGGTTTTCGGGTAGTGCGGCTACTTTTTCTGCGAGTTCTGGGTTTGCCGCTCCTTGAGAAAGTCTTTGTTTTAGTTCTTTGATTATCTGGGGTCTTACATTAACTTTCAATTTTATATTAGAATTTTCGAGTTTAAATTCCACAGCCATTTCATCTTGACTGTTCTTTATCTGCAATTTCCCATTTCCAACAGTGCACTGGGTTGCAGACTGAATTCCATCAAGAATGCATGAAAAAGGAGTTTTCAACGGAATTTTAGCATCAGCCTTTAGCGCATAATTACTTTTAATCTTCAAAATTCTTTTAGCAGCCTCTCCCATTCTAACTCCGATTACCAGAAAAGGGCCTAAATGTCCGTGAAGAGCCTCTGCCTTCTTAATCGCCAAACCTAGTCTACTTTTTTCTTTAAACAATTTTCATTCTCCTTACATTCGCCTTTTCAAGAATTCCTATTATGGGTAATGTTATGGTTATGCTTAGTATCCCGCCCGCCAAGTGGAGGCCACCCCAAACAGTTAGCGCCCATTCTAAAGTTGCCCAATCTAACGGTTTATTCATGAAGAATATTCCAATGACTACGCCGGCAAAGTAGGCTGAAACTAATGTTGCTAGGCTTGCTGCTGTCATGTGTTGAGGTTTTGCGTAGATTCGGTGGCGGCTTACAAACATGAGTAGATCAAAAAGAACTGCGGAAGCTGCAAACCCGATTATGTGGAATGAAGACCTTAACATTAAAACTATCAGGGAGCCTATAACCCCGGCTAGGGAAGCGGTTCCAAACT
>CBETPM010000192.1:0-2493 GCA_965538135.1 Candidatus Bathyarchaeota archaeon | reverse complement strand
AGTCAGCCACCCATATTTTTCACTTCCAATAGGAGCGATAAGCCGTTGCGTAAATTCTTTCTGGAAAATCAAAACGGCACATCCAAAATTTTTATTGAAGAACCACTGTAAAAGTTGGGAGGAAATGTGGTAGGGTGGTATAGAAACCACTTTATTAAAATGTGGAATCTGAACTTTCAACACGTCGCCTTTTATTATTTTCACGTTACGAGTATCTTTAAGCTCTTCATGTAAACATTGCACAAGCTTTGAATCAGTCTCAACAGCCAATACACGTTTACATTTTTCCGCCAGAAATCGTGTTAGAAAGCCCAAGCCAGCGCCAACGTCCAACACCACATCGCTAGACTCCAGTGAAGCATACCCAGCCAAATCATTAAAAATCGAAGGCTCAACTATAAAATTTTGTCCCAAACGTTTCTTCGGAAAGATTCGATACTTTCGAAGCAAAAACTTCGTTCTTTTTAATAAGCTCATACCACACCATTCAAAAAGCCATTATAGCCTAGTGAGACCTTGTGAACAACCGATACTTGCTTTCTCCAGCCAACTCCTCCAAAACCCTCTTAGTAATGAGCTTAACAGGATTTGGCAACTCCGTACGTTTCTGTAAATCATCAAAATTCTCAAAAGGTTTTCTCTCCCGCTCATTTATCACCTGCCACATATATTTTTTACCTATTCCGGGAATAAGCTCCAAAGCATGCATCCGCGGGGTCACAGCTCTAGCGGTATTAAAAAAGTTGACAAACCATTTCTCTCTGTTCAAAACTATTCGGCTAATTATTGAAGGAAGCTCCGCCTTTGCAGCAGCAGTTAACTCATCATAGCTTACCCGCCCAATAATATAAGTAATTTCTTCACGGGCATCCTTCCCCACATAAACACGGTCGTGAGGCTTAAGCACAACACCCTCTTTGGCTAATGCCTCCAAAAGAGTGAAAAATGCCTCACCGATAAGCTGAACTAAAGCTCCCGCTCTATAACCAGCCCTTCCTGACACGCGTATCCCTGGACGCCCATGGGGAAGGAAGTCTAAAACGTAGGCGTACTCTTCGTACCGCTTTTCCATCATACCCGCCTTTACATTTACTCTTTTATAGCTTAAAAATAGTAGTTGTTAAATTGCTTGTTTCAATTTTCTATGGTCATTCAAAAGTTTAACTATTGCTTCCAGCTTTGATGTCTCAATAATTTTTCGTCCACCTGCCAAGAAAACTCTCAATTCTTCAATGCTTTGCGGCATACAATTAACTGTTTGAACAGCCTCTTCCTCTTCTAAACCGAATTCTTCTACAAGTTTTTCCACAAGTTTTTCAGCCGTCTCAGCGTCCACTTTGGAGAATTTTGAAACGTAATCAAGGGTGCGACGCTGAAATTGGTCTAGATTTTCTTCTCCCAGGGACTCCAGTAGCTTTTTAACTTCAGGAAGTGTTAACAGTTTTTCTTTTTCAGTTTTTTCTGTCATTCCCATCACGTTTGATAAGGTTCTAGGTGTTCGGGTCTAACAATTATTTCTTTAGTGGCATCTCCTTGTGTTACACTTATAACGTAGCTTCGTCCACGTTTAGCGATAACGGTGCCGACTTTTCCATGATAACGCTTGTGAGGCATCCCCTTATGAACGCCGGAGTCTATTTTGATAACTACGCGGTTTCCGCGTTGGTATTCGTGTAAGAGCCTACTCATCTTTATTTTGCCCCGTTCACGAGGCTTCTTTTTTAGAAGACGTCTTGTTCTTGTGCGATATCCTTTTGACCCTTTCATTTTTTCACCCTTTTCTAATCACCCATAATCACGTTCAAAACATCCAATTTTAGAGGCTTCGCTTTGTTATTAAGAAGGTCTGAAACGTTTGGTGTGGTTCTTCCTTCATCACCTGTCACCAATTCTTTGACATAAAGGCCTCCTTGACATCGTATTTTCATTTCCGCCTTTTTGGGCGACAGTTTCTTTACTTTAACGTCGTATATGTACTTTTCCCGTGTTAAATCTGCCCGTCTATGTGAAACACGTAGGGGGGTACGCTGTTTAACAAGCGTGTTTGATAGTTTTTCTTCTAAAAGATGCAAATCCTTGGCTGTAATTTTGTTCTCAAACTCTATAATGACATGGTATTCTTTTTGAGCTGTTTCCGCCTTCTTCAGTTTCCTAACAATATTTTTGTTCGCGAATTTTAAATCCGAAACTTCAACCTTGCCCCTTGCAAAAGCATTTACATTTTTTTCCAGTTTTTTAAGGTCTAAAAACCGTTTCTTAGGCTTTGAAATTTCAATTACAAAAGGTCTACCTTTCCCCAACATCCGCGCGTCAATATCTTCTCTTCCAGACGCATGAAAAGATGCTTTTTCGCCACCAGTTTCCTCAAGAAAAGGTTTAGCAATTATTTCTTCTACGGATTCCGGATACATTTTTCCAGTCCAGTTGCATTTCTCGCATCCTTTTCCCCGGCAATTGGAACAGAACCATTTAGATTGGGGTATATCTCTAACC
>CBETPM010000191.1:0-2505 GCA_965538135.1 Candidatus Bathyarchaeota archaeon | reverse complement strand
GTGAGTGACACCCGTTCATCCTCCTGCAACATTGCTATGAGTCTTTTGTCGGTCTCGTCTATTACTGACATACGTGTTCACTGTTACAATTTGTAACAAAAAAGATAAATATTGCTTATGTTTTGTAGCTCAATAATTGCTAAGAAAACTAGTTGGGATTATAAGATGGAGCTGCTCTACATTATTGCGCTCTTGATAACCGGAATAGGCGTGGGGTTCGCTTCAGGTTTACTTGGTGTCGGCGGATGCTTTATAATGATTCCCGTGCAGTACTGGATTTTAACGGCCATGGGGATAGACCCAACAATCGCTATAAGGGTTGCTTTCGGCACAAATCTCCTTGTTGTGCTTCCAACAGCCCTAAGTGGAGCAATAGGGCACAGCAAGAAAGGAGCGGTCTTATGGAAGGCAGGATTGGTTTTAGGCATTACAGGCGCGTTTAGCTCATTACTTGGAGGCTATGTTACTGTTCATCTTCCAGGCCAGATTGTTACGACAATTTTTGGTCTGGCAATTTTAGCTGGCGGGATTAGGATGTTGACGGCTAAACCGCCTAAAGTTACTGAAGAACCAACAAAAAGCATGTTTGCATACTTTCTTTGGGGAATCCCTTTAGGATTTGCATGCGGCCTGATCGGTATAGGCGGCGGAGTTTTGATGGTGCCCGTAATGGTTGTCGTATTAAAGTTTAAAATGCACCAAGCAGTCGGCACATCAACCGCTATGATGATATTCACTTCAATCGGTGGAATGATCTCCTATATGATTGAAGGATTAGGCGTGTTGGGTCTACCTGAATATTCAGTTGGCTACGTGAACCTCTTGCAGTGGATTCTCCTGGCTGGAACAAGCGTTCCTATGGCGCAAGTAGGCGTGAGGGCAGCTCACAAGCTTCCGGCTAAACAGTTGAAATACGTTTTCATAGCGGTTATGATTTACATGGGATTAAAAATGATAGGAGTGTTCAACTGGTTGCATTTACCAATTTAAAAGGAGGCGAGTAAAATGTTTAGCAAAGTATTATACCCAACAGATTTTTCGGAGCCATCCAAAAAGGCGATAAGATACGTGAAAAAACTGAGAGAAGCAGGAACAAGAGAAATTATAATACTTCATGTGATTGATGAGTATGAGTTAAGCGCAATGGTTGAAGGATGCGGTTGGATCGGACAAGATCCGAATAAATGTTTAAAACAATTGGAAAGAACTCAGAGGGAAAAAGCTGAAAAAGAGTTGGAGAGAATAAGAGAAGAGTTAGAGACTGAGGGAATCAAGGTGGAAACTCTGATAGAGAAGGGAACTCCTTACAAGAAAATCATTGAAACCGCTGAAAAAGAAAATGTTGCCCTAATTGTCATGGGTTCACATGGAAAAGGCGTGCTTAAGGAACTGCTGATCGGAAGCGTTTCAGAAAACGTGGTTAGACATATCAAAATACCAGTGTTGATAATTAGATAGAAGATGACAGGTTAATTGATCCTTTTCTATGAAAATGTCGGGAGCCTTTTAACCGCTAAGTCAGATTCTACGTATCTATTGGCTATGCACAGTTCAAGGTATTAGTGATGCTGTTAAGATTTTCACATGTTATCCGCAGATACTTACCACTTTTCGTTTTACTTTCGATAATTTTAGGTTTGATAATAGGAGATGCCTTCCCCGATTGTGTAAAGCTACTTAAACCGTTTGTTCCAATTCCACTCTTTTTTATGTTATACCCAATGATGATTAATGTGAAAATAGAGGAAATCAGGCACGCTTTAGTAAGTCCAAAAGTAATATTTTCGGCTGTTCTGCTTAATTTTGTGATTTCACCGCTTCTTGGCGCATTGTTTGCAAACATTTTTCTCGGCGGTCTTGATCCCCTTCTCTCTGTTGGCTTCATCCTTAAGTTAACCGTTCCGTGCAGCGGCATGGTTGTAGCTTGGACGGGTTTTGCAAAGGGCAGAGTAGAGTCCGCCCTGTCGATAGTGGCTTTTAGCTTTATTTTGGCAATTTTTCTAATCCCATTGTGGATGCTGGCTTTGGTTGGTACCTACATTAAAGTGGATGTATGGATGATGTTGCAGAAACTTTTAATTATAATTGTCCTACCTCTTCTAGCAGGTTTAATCACAAGGAAATATCTAATTAAAAAACTCGGTGTAGAAAGATTTTTGGAATTTCAGCCAACGTTTCCGGCGATCTCAAGTTTGGGGATGTACGCTATAGTTTTTATAGCTATGGCTTTGGAGGCTAAAACAATTTTAGTTAATCTCAGCTATATTTTAATGATAGCTTTGGGAATTTTATCGTTATATCCCTCGCTATTTGCAATTTCAATCCTTTACTCTAAACTAGTAGGTTGCGACTACGGCGACGCGATGGCGCTTGGTTATGCCGTGACAGCCAAAAACCATTCTATAACCATTGCATTAGCAATAACAACTTTTGGAGGTCTAACCGTGCTCCCCCCAGCCTTCGCTCCCATGATTCAGATACCCCTTATGCTAATCATTCTCAAAG
>CBETPM010000190.1:0-2526 GCA_965538135.1 Candidatus Bathyarchaeota archaeon | reverse complement strand
TGTGCAAAAAGAAAAGCGAAATTTGAACATTTAATTTTAAATAAAGAAAGTAAAGCAATTATTAACTAGTTTTAAGAGTTTAATAGGAAAATGAGCGAATAATCCTTGATTCGTGCAGATTTACATGTTCACACAAAATATTCGGCTGACGCCTCTATACCGCCAAAAAACATAGTTGACAAGCTTTACGCCCATCCTTTCATGAAAGCTGTGGCAATTACAGACCATAACACCGTTGAAGGATGCAGAAAAGTTATGGAACTGGCTTCTGCTTATACGGACATCTTGATTATTCCGGGGGTGGAGATACGTGCTGTAGGTGGCGACATCCTAGTCTTGGGGGTAGAGGAACTGCCACCTAGACCGTGGAACGTTGAAAATGTAATTGATTTTGCCCATGAAAGAGGAGCACTTGTCATAGCGGCGCATCCTTACAGGGCTTATGGCTTAGGAGATTTGGCTAAAAATTACGGGCTTGATGCTGTGGAAGTTTTAAATGGTGCTTCGCCTTCTCACATCAATAGGATGGCTGAGATTTTGGCTCACGAAATGGGGCTGCCCGGCGTCGCTGGCAGTGATGCTCATTATCTGGATGAGTTGTGGGGGGTTTACACCGAGATTCAAGCGTCTTCTGACATTGACGAAATTTTGAAAGCAATAAGAAAGGGAGCAATTAGAGTTTCTTACACTTCGGAAAGGTCAATACATTTTTAAAACAGCAAGAGGCATGATTACTGCATTAATGGATGAAAGAAAATGAGTCCTTTACAGATTAAGTTTCTTGGTGGAACCCATGAAGTTGGAAAAATCGCCATAGCAGTAAAAACAGAAAAAACACAGATCATGCTGGATTATGGCGTTATGCTGAACCATGAGCCCGGTTTTCCCATGCATATACCACCGAAAGATGTTGATGCTGTAATTTTAACCCACAGTCACCTTGACCATTCTGGTGCGGTGCCAATTTTTTATATTCATGGTAAAAAGCCCTTGTACACTAACAAGCTGAATCTGGAACTAAGCCATCTGCTTATTTCAGATTTTATCCACTTGTCAAGCTACTATCTGCCCTTTGAATATTTAGAATTGCGTTCAATGATGCGAAGTAACAAAGCCTTAGATTTTAATGAAGAAGAAAAAATTGGAGACATCGCCTTTCAACTTGTAAATGCTGGGCATGTGCCGGGAAGCGCTTCGATAATAGTTGAAGCGGAAGGAAAGAAAATTCTCTACACAAGCGACTTCAACACTGTTGACACGAGGCTTTTGGAAGGTGCTAAAATGGGGTATGATGATTTGGACGCTGTTATAATCGAGAGCACTTATGCTGATGAAGACCATACCGAGCGTTTAGAGCTGGAAAAGCGTTTTGTAGACGAAATAACTGAGGTTGTGGAAAGAGGCGGTGTTGTTTTGGTTCCAGCTTTTGGGGTTGGCAGGTCTCAGGAAATCGCATGCGTTTTAGCTGCTCATCATTTTGAACATCCGGTCACTTTAGATGGGATGGCGAGGGAGGCAGGTAGGATAATGATGAATTACAAAGAGTTTTTGAGAGACCCCAAGCTTTTCATGAATGCCATGCACTCTGCAGATTGGGTTGAAGGGTGGAGAGACAGGCGGAAGGCAACGAAAAAACCCGGCGTTATAATTTCGCCGGCTGGAATGCTTAAGGGTGGTCCAGCAGTTTTCTACATATCGAAAATTGGAAAGAAAGCAAGTAACGCTATATTTCTTGTTAGTTATCAGATTCCCGGCACTCCTGGGAGAGAACTTCTTGAGAAGGGTGTATGCCTTATTGATGGCAAGATTAGGAAGGTTAAAGCGCGTGTAGAGCATTTTGACTTTTCATCTCATTGTGGGGCAAGTCAGCTTAAGGAGGCGGTTAAAACGCTTGGTGGGAATCCGAAGGTTTTTGTGGTTCACGGTGCTGAGGGGAACTGCGACCTTTTTGCTAAATGGATTAAAAATGAGGTGGGGTTCGAGGCTTTTGCACCTCATGCTGGAGATGTTGTAAAAGTTTAGAAGGCATACCATGCGAATTGGGATTTTACAAATTGGAGAAATAGATGAAAATATCGTGGAAAGGGTTAGAGAAAGCCTTGAAATGGCTTTTCCGGAGACAAAGTGCGAAATTACCACTGAAAAATTGAAAATTCCAGAGGAAGCTTTTGATAAGGCAAGAGGACAGTATCGCTCAGACGTTATTTTAGGTCTTGTTAAGGAAAAAGTAGAAAAAGCGAAGATTTTTGACCGGGTTTTAGGAGTTGTTGATGTTGACATTTTTGTTCCGGGGTTAAATTTTGTTTTTGGAGAGGCAGAATGCCCTGGAAAAGCTGCCTTGATTTCTTTTTGGAGGCTTCGCCCAGAATTTTACGGGAATAAGCCGGATACGGAGCTTTTGGTAGACAGGAGTGTTAAGGAGGCGGTTCATGAGTTGGGGCATACTTTAGGTTTGAAGCATTGTGTTAATCCTTTTTGTGTTATGTATTTTTCTAATTCAATTTTCGAAACTGACAGAAAACAAAG
>CBETPM010000189.1:0-2560 GCA_965538135.1 Candidatus Bathyarchaeota archaeon | reverse complement strand
CTGCCATGATAATTGCCAAGAGAGGTTTGAGTATAAGGCAGGCGATAGTGGATGACCCGGAACTTTCGCCTGAACCTAAACTTACATTGATTGTGGAGAAGAAAATTCCTGGCGAGCTTATTCCCGAGTTTCTGAAAGTAAGCGGGGTAGCCAAAGTTTCAGTTTATTAGCTTTGAGTCTAAATGTTCCAGTTGTCGAAGTAGGTTTTTCCCCATTTCCACTAGACAAGTTTTATATTTATTGAAGGTTTTAGTAGGCGTCAAAGGTGAAGTTCATGGTAAATTTTGCTTTCAGCGAAGAGCAAAACCTCTTCCGAAAAGCAGTTCGCGAATGGTGCGAAAAAGAAATTCCACTGGAAAAAATTAGGGAGATGGATAGCAAAGGTGAAATCCCAACAGGAATAATCAAAGGTTTAAGCAATCTTGGGCTTTTGCTCATGACAATCCCAGAAGAACATGGCGGAGCAGGCGCAGACTGGACTACTGCGTGTATTGCAGCAGAAGAGCTGGGATATGCTGACATAAGTATTGCATTACCCGTTCTCTTCCTCGTAGAAAATTCCTGGGGCTATGTGCTAGACAAATACTGCACAGAACAAGTCCGGGAAGAAGTTGTGCGCAAAGTCGCAAAAGGCGAGGCTTTCATAGGCATAGCATCCACCGAAACTGGAGGCGGCTCAGACGTTGCAGCCATCAAATCCACAGGCAGAAAAGAGGGAGGCTACTGGGTTCTGAACGGCGAAAAAACCTACATAAGCGGCACAGAAGAAGCGAAAAAACTGGGAGGAGGCTACTTTCTATCGGCTAGAACTTCCCCTCCACCGCCCGGCGCTTCTCACAAAGGAATAACAGCCTTCTATCTACCCATAAACACTGCTGGTGTGGAAGTTGGCAAACGTTTGGAAGAGATGGGAAGAATGGCTATTTCCACGGGAAGCATAATCATGGAAAACGCGAAAATACCTGACAGCTACCGCCTGGGAGAAGAGGGAAAAGGGTTCTACTTAATCATGGAAGGCTTCGACAATGCCAGGCTCCTAATAGGCGCGACATGCCTTGGAGCTGCACAAAGAGCCCTAGAAATTGGCATGGAATACATTAAAGAACGCAAAGCCTTTGGAAGCCCCATAGGAAAGTTTGAAGGAATCCAGTTTGACCTAGCAGACCTTTGGGCTGAACTTGAGGCTTTGCGGTCACTGGTTTATAGAACAGCTTGGATGAACGATGAAAAATACAAGAATAAACGTTTCACACCGCATGAAGCTGCAAAGTATATTTCAGCAGTTAAACTGAAAGTTCCGCCCTTCGCCTTCAAAACCTTTGAGCATGTGATGCTTTGGCTGGGTGCTTGGGGATACACCAAAGAGTGCCCGTTAGAAATGGGATTACGGGGAATAATGTCCTATTACATAGGGGCAGAAGGCACAGTAAACATTCAAAGAATAGTGATAGCAAGAGAACTTCTAGGAAGAGAATACATACCCTACAAATAGCCCCCACTCCCTTTTCCTTAAATCTTTTCAAGCTTCAATTACAAGCCCAGCAAAAATACTTAAATACTTTCTTTTAGTGCGCTCAGTCAAAAATGAGGAAACAAAATGCAAAAAACATATTTCTGGTCGGGAAACGAAGCATGTGCCGAAGCAGCAATAACCGCTGGATGCCGTTTCTTCGCCGGATATCCTATATCCCCAGCAAACGAAATCGCTGAGCACATGGCAAAGAAACTGCCAAAGGTTAATGGAATATTCCTGCAGATGGAAGATGAACTAGCTTCCATAGGCGCTGTTATGGGCGCAAGCTGGTGTGGAGTAAAGGCAATGACCGCTACTTCTGGACCCGGCTTCAGCCTAATGCAGGAAACAATCGGCTGGGGATTTATGACTGAGACACCTTGCGTTATAGTTGACGTTCAAAGACTTGGACCAGGCACTGGACAGGCAACCAAATCTGGACAAGGCGATGTTATGCAATCTCGTTGGGGAACCCACGGCGACTATACAGCAGTTGTGCTTTCTCCGAATTCTGTTCAAGAAGTTTTTGAACTCACCATAAGAGCGTTTAACTTGTCTGAAAAATACCGGACTCCAGTCATCCTTTTAACCGATGAGACTATTGCGCATCTTAGAGAAAAAATAACAATTCCTCCAAAAGAAAGCATCCGAATAATAGAACGGAAAAAACCCACGGTTAGAGACAAAAAGTTTTTCGGTTTAGAAGATGTTGCACCCATGCCCGCAGTAGGCGAAGGCTACAACGTGGCAGTCACCGCTTCAACTCACGACGAATATGGAATTCGATTCACAGCAGACCCTACGGTTCATAGACGCCTGGTGGAAAACATCAACAACAAAATAAGAAAGAACGCAGATGACATAGTGGATGTGGAAAGCTGCAACCTTGACAACTGCCAAATAGGCATAGTCTCCTACGGGTGCACTTCCCGCAGCGTTTACGAAGCAGTTGAAAAAGCGGAAAAAAAAGGAATCAAAGTAGGCTATGTGAGACTGAAAACTTTGTGGCCCTTCCCAGAAAAACCAGTTAAAGAACTGGCGAAAAAC
>CBETPM010000188.1:0-2602 GCA_965538135.1 Candidatus Bathyarchaeota archaeon | reverse complement strand
CTTTCATTTACTTTTCTCCTTTTTCATACTCTTCCGGAACTCTCAAACAAGCGCATTTTACTTTTAACAACCTCTTTCATGGCTTCTTTTGCTGGACCCAAAATTTTTCTAGGGTCAAATTCTTTAGGTTTGGTTGCTAAGACTTCGCGTATGGTGGCAGTGAAAGCTAGCCGCAAATCTGTATCTATATTTATCTTTGAAATTCCCATGGAAATCGCCTTTTTTATATGCTCTTCTGGTATTCCCTTGGCTCCCGCAAGTTCCGCACCGTATTTAACAGCCTTTTCAATTATCCATTTAGGCACGCTGGATGCTCCATGCAAAACCAGCGGCACATTAACCCTTTCTCTTATAAGCCTTAATCTTTCAAAATCAAGTTTGGCTTCGCCCTTAAACTTGTAGGCTCCATGAGAAGTGCCTATGGCAACAGCCAAGGCATCCACGCCCGTTTTTTCAACAAACTGTTTAGCTGAATCTGGGTCTGTTAAAAAGGCTTCTTTCTCTTCAACTGTTGACTCTTCCATGCCAGCGAGCCTTCCAAGCTCAGCCTCCACAGCAACTCCTTTTGGATGGGCAAAATCTACGACCCGCTTTGTTAAGGCGACATTTTCTTCAAATTTTAGGAATGAACCGTCAATCATGACAGAGGTAAATCCCGCTTCAATACATTTTGCAACTGTTTCGAAGTCTTTGCCGTGGTCTAGGTGAAGTGACATTGGTACGGGTGAAAATTCTGCTGCAGTTCTAACAATTTTTGCCAGGTAGGATAATCCGCCATATTTTATGGAACTTGGTGTCACGGCTACTATTACGGGTGATTTTTCGTCAACAGCGGCTTCTGCAACAGCTGAAAGGCTTTCTAGGTTTTGAATGTTGAAGGCGCCTACGGCATAGCCCTTCTGTAAGGCTGGCATTAACAATTCTTTATTTGTGACAAGCATATTTTTCACTGTTGCTTGAATATTAATTGGGAATAAGTATAAATGATTTATAATTTTGTAAACATAATTTTGGATAAATAGTCAGAATACTGATTCTAATGAGGCTTTCCCATAAGTATGAAGGCTGCTACAGCCATCATGCTTACGACTACGACGATTATTGCTAGGAAAAGCATTTGGGGAATTCCGAAAATGTAGTGCTGAATTTCATAGTTTAGGGTTACAAATTTATCTGTAGAAGAATCTACATTAGAAAAGTGCAGAACATATCCTCCTTCTAGATCGCATACAAAGTTGAAACTGAAATCTCCTTGTTTTCCGAAATTTCTAACAGTTCCGTTAGGATAAACCATGTAAAAATGTAAGGAATTTTCTGGAGCGCCAACAACAGTAAACCTTATCAAGACACGGTCTTCAACCGCGAGACTTAGCGTTTTGGTTTCTTCTTCGCCACTTTTTACAGTGAAAGTGACAGCAGTAGCCTTGACAGGTTGTATACTAACACAAAGCAAAGCGCAAAAAGCAAAAATGCAAACCCAAAGTCCTCTAGCCAAACTCATCGAAGAAATTTATTTTCTATCATGCCGATAACTATTATGAATTAAAAATACAGAAACACGATATGAATTAGAAAGGCGATAAACCTATGAAAGCAAATCAAACCGCAAGTTTTCCAAAATTTAAAATTAGAAAAGTGGAAAAACCACCCTATGTCATTGACGTTTCTAGGCTTAAACGTTTCAGCACTAAAAACATAATTTTCGAAAGAATCGCAGGGGACGAATCTTGGAAAGGCCACATGCTAATGTACGACGAAAACGTGCCAAACATGATTGAAGAAGGAAAATCTGGCTACTCAAGGGTTGACTTTGCCTTAGCTTATGCCTCATGGATAGTGCACGACGCCTTTGAAGGAGGCTTCGCCAAAAACAAAATTAAACCTTACAGAGCCTCAGCGGGCACCATAGGAATAGACTGGACAAAACACAGGTATAAGATAGAAAATCCGCATGAAATGAGCCTTTACGTGAAACGAGCAGCAAAGCTTTTCGGTGTATCCCTTGTTGGAATATGCAAGCTAAATAGAAAATGGCTTTACAAAGAAGCACGAATCCCAGAAAAATTTGAAAATGCAATTGTCATGGCAGTGGAAATGGACGCAGAGGGCATAGCCACTTCCCCCACAGCTCTAGCAGCAGCCGCCACTGGCATTGGCTATTCGAAAATGGCTTTCATTTTGGCTTGCATGGGCGAGTTTATAAGAAATCTCGGATACGAAGCAATTCAATGCGGAAATGACACCGCCCTAAGCATACCCTTAGCCATAGACGCTGGATTAGGAGAACTTGGCAGAAACGGCTTACTAATAACGCCTCAATATGGTCCAAGAGTACGCCTCTGCAAAATCTTCACAGACTTGCCCTTAGAACAGGACAAGCCCATAGAGTTTGGTGTCAAGGAATTTTGCAAAAAGTGCAAATTATGCGCAAAGCACTGCGAAGCAAAAGCCATCTCCATAGAAGACGAGCCAAACTTTGAAGTGGCATGTAAATCTAATAATCCTGGAGCTCTGAAATGGTATGTAAACAGCGAACTGTGCTATTTGTTCTGGCATGAAAACGGAATAGATTGTTCCACATGCATTAAAGTATGCCCCTACA
>CBETPM010000187.1:0-2609 GCA_965538135.1 Candidatus Bathyarchaeota archaeon | reverse complement strand
TAAGCGCCAACAAAGAGAGATTCGGCTGCTCCCTAATTCTATCTTCAGTCATTTCTGAAACCATTAACATATTAAGGATTTCTATCTAACCTAGCTTCTACAACATATTCTCTTCCACTTCTCAAAATTAAAACCTTAACAGTATCACCAACATTCTTAGCATGAATCCCGTTAAGCAAATCCTCAATGCCATGGATTTCACCGCCATCAAAACCCAAAATAATGTCCCCCGTCACCATCCATGGAAGACAATCTTTCACGCTCCATCTTCATTCTCTATTTATTACGCCAATTAAAATTTGCTATACTACACAACGTTATTTCAAACAGAAATCACAATCCTCCAATTGAAGCTCTTTATCAGTATTTCGACAAAAATCACACATCAAACCCTTCTCCCTTATCAGATTACACATACCGCAAAAAACCTTAAAAAATCCGCCCTAGAATACTCGCCACTTAAAACCAACCGCGTAATCTCCTGTAAAAGAACCTCAACCTCTTCTACCCCCTTAACATCGATAACATATCCTCGAACCTTTCGCATATACTTACTTATAGCAGACTGAGAAATGCCTAAAACTCTGGCAACCTCCTCCTGTTTAAAACCATGCTTCTCCACGAGCCCCTTAGCCACTAACGCCTTAACAGACGGCACTACAGACTTCACCGCAATCTCGTAAGGGATTATCAAATAATATTACCAGCAACGTATTTCCTCGGAAAAATATAAAATGGAAGCTAAGCATGTTGTTATGGATTGATTTTGTAGGCGTACCTTACTATCGTTTCAAGTATTTTTTTGGGTTTCTTCTTGAACTCTTCTTCGCAATGTTGCGAGCAGAAGTAAATCACCTGCCCTTCATACTCTATTTTGCTGTAGGCTGTTTCTGGCTCTACCTGCATTCCGCAAACAGGGTCTATTTTTATGTGCTTTTTCTCCACAAACTTCACTCCTTTTGGCTCATATTTCCTTAAAGTTTGAGCGTTTAATGCGACTATAACGGTGCTTAGTGACATGATAAGTGCTCCTATCCACGGCGGCAAAACTAAACCCACATTGTAAAGGACGCCTGCTGCCAAAGGTATAGTAACAATGTTATAGCCTGCAGCCCACCAGAGATTCTGAACCATTTTTGCGTAGGTCTTTTGAGAAAGCTCTATAACTTTTGCAACATCCCGTGGGTCGTTTCTAACAAGGATTATGTCGGCGCTTTCTATGGCTACGTCCGTTCCTGCGCCTATAGCTATGCCAACATCTGCCGTTACAAGGGCTGGGGCATCATTTATTCCATCACCAACCATGGCGACTCTGAAGCCTTTCTCTTTCAGAAGCTTAATTTTCTCTGCTTTCTTGTCTGGCAAAACCTGTGCAAAATAGTCATCGATTCCTAGTTCCGTGGCTACCCACTTTGCAACTTCTTCAGAATCTCCGGTAAGCATGTAAACCTTTATCCCTTTTTCTTTAAGTTTCTTTACAGCCTCAAAAGATTCTTTTCTTATCTTGTCGGCTAAAGCAAAGGCGCCTGCAAGCTTTTTATCAACAACTGTGAAGACAACGGTTTTTCCTTGCTCCATTAAACGTTTTATTTTAGGGCTGTTTAATTCAATCTTTAAGTCATCAAGCAGATTAGGGCTTCCCACATAAACTTCCTTTTTTCTAACCTTTCCATAAGCGCCCTTGCCTGGAATCGCCTTAAACTCTTTAGCTGAAGGTATTTCCACAACTTTTTCCTTTGCGTAGTCCACTATTGCTTTGGCTATTATGTGTTCAGAATTCAATTCAACGCTTGTGGTTAATTCTAATAGCTCTTTTTCCGGTGTGAAGGAAACTACGTCGCTGACGCCGAAGTTTCCCCGACTTAATGTGCCAGTTTTGTCAAAGACAACAACATCCACATCCTTAACCATTTCAAAGGCTCTTCTATCCCTAATGAGCATACCACTTTTCGCTGTTATAGATGTGGAAAGAGCGACCACTAATGGTATTGCCAAACCAAGGGCATGAGGGCAAGCAATAACCAGAACTGTGACCGAATTTTCAAGAGCCATAAAAGAATTCCCAAAAACATACCACACCACATAAGTTATTATAGCTGCACCCAAAGCCACATAAAAAAGAAGAGCCGCCGCTCTGTTGGCCAAATCCTGAGTCCGCGACCTACTTTCCTGAGCTTGCCTAACAAGCTGTATGACCTGCGCTAAATAAGTGTCCTCACCAGTTTTCTCTATCCTAACTTTCAAGATGCCCTCACCATTTATGGAACCGCCTATAACTTTAGCTTCCACGCCTTTAGAAACTGGTTTGGATTCACCGGTCAAAAGAGCTTCATTAACAAAGGATTCTCCTTCAACCACGATTCCGTCTGACGGAATTTTTTCGCCTGGACGCACAAGAACAATGTCGTTAGGTTTGAGTTGTGAAACTGAAACGTCCACTATTTCTCCGTTTTTTATGAGGTGGGCTGTGGTTGGCATTATCCTAACAAGCTCTTCCAAAGCCATTGAAGCTCCGAGAACGCTTTTAGCTTCTATCCAGTGTCCAAGAAGCATTACATCTATAAGCGTGGCAAGTTCCCAAAAGAAATCCATACCTAAAGGCAAAAAGG
>CBETPM010000186.1:0-2680 GCA_965538135.1 Candidatus Bathyarchaeota archaeon | reverse complement strand
CTTTTTCAAAGAGCAAATGTAGGTCTTCATATTTAGGAAGTAAACCTGTTGGCGATTTCATGGCTTCAACATTGTTATGAACACGCAGTTCCATCCATTTCAACCATACATGCTTGTCTCTTGGAGAGTTTAGATATTCACCTGTTTTCAAATTTTTTAGGAAGTAGTTAACTCCAAATATTAGGGGAGGTTTTCTAAGTTTCTTTCCAAATTTTAGGTTGTTGCTTATGTTCTGACCTAAGGGGATGGAAATGAAATCTTGGATGCTCATCATGTTTATTTCGGGTATGCCTTCTTCGCCTACTGTAGCGAAAGTCGTTTCGGTTTCCAAAGATGCGCCATAGCAGATGATGCCATGCTCCCAGTTGAAACTCTGCTGCACTGGCACATAGGCTTTGGTGTCGCGTCCACCATACATTATGCTTTAAGGGATACTGTATAGCGGGCGTTTTTGTGGGCAGGTGGTACAGGGTTGCCATGCTCGTCTGTTTTACCCTTCCACCAGTAACCTGTATAGTTTACTCCATTCTTAGGAAGTTCGCAGCCCATGCCAAGCCAGTAAGGCTTACCATCCTTTACCAAAACGTTGGAAAATATGACTTCTCCCTGGCTTGTCAACACCTTATATATTACTGGGTCATCTTTTGCGTTTATGTCTTTAAGAATGCCAAATATGCCACATTCAACGTTAACCCCACGGGCAGCGAAATCCACATTGCGAATATAAGCAATGTCATCGCCTAAAATGGTTTCTCCCGGAAGCATAGCAGTAGAAGTCTTACCGCAAGCGCTTGGAAAAGCTCCCGCAAAGTAAGTTTTGCGACCGCCTGGCCCATGCACTCCCATAATCATCATGTGTTCAGCCAACCAGCCCTCCTGATTTGCCTTGCGGATGGCGAGACGGAAGGCAAGTTTTTTGAAGCCTACGGAGTTGCCGGCATACTGGGTGTTAACGCTGTAGATGGTGTTATCAACATAGTCTATGTAAACGCGTTTTTTGTTATGCTCAATGCTAACCATGTTTTTATTTAGTTTTCCAGAAGAATGTAAGACCCGTAGGAAGTTTCTATCTGGTTCTGATTTGCGGAAAACTTCATAGCCGCACCTAAAAAGTAGGGATTCGGAATGGGCTACATACCATGAGTCAGTACACTGTAAACCGAGGATGGTGAATATAGAGTTGGGAGGCCCTAAAGAAACAAAGCGCACAATCATTGTCCGTCCTTTCATGGCGTCTTTAAGCAGATTTTTCACTTCTGCTAGTCCTTCATCTCTGTCAATTTGGTTGAGGGCTTTGCTTAGGTGTTCTCCTTTTGGTACAAGATATTTGGTTGCTTCACGATCTCTTCCTTGGTCGTATGGACCGTCGAAATGAACCGTATGCCCTGAAATTGCTAAAGGTTTCTCTTCGCCGGTGACGATTGCTTGATGTTTAATATATGCGATGTCTTCGGGTGAATCGTTGCAGATGAATATTTTTTCCGGATTGCATAGTTTGACTGCTTCAAAAATGAACCTGTGAACTTTTGGATTGATTATTGCAGATAATTTTTCATAATCATCTTGACTTAGTTTTGATCGTAATTCTTCAAGCGTGCTTATCTCATGCAAACCATTAACACCTTACAGGTCGTATACTATTCCGGGGATTTTTGGGAAGGGCTGGGTTTCACCAATGTGTCTAGCCCCTGCAATCCAGCTGACAAGCCTTTCCAAACCGATTCCTGCGCCTGCTGAGGGAAGTATTTTTCTTTCCTTTGCTAGTGACAGAAGCACTTTAAAGTTTTCCTTTTTTACGCCGTCTCGCTCCATTTTTCTAACAATTTTTCGGTATTCCCACTCTCTCCTTGAACCGGAAAGCACTTCGCCGTATTTAGGAAGTACGAGATCATAGTTATCCCATTTTCTTTTTTCGAAATCTTCAAAGTCGTAGAATTCTCGTGGGATGTTAATAACCCAGAAGGGTTCTTTTGCCTTAAGGAGTAGTTCTGTTTCCCAATTTGCTCCATACATATATTCTAGTTTTTCTCTATCGTAAATTTTGAAGGGTGTGGTAGGGATTGTTAAGCTGTGGTATCTTCCGAGATATTCTAGTTCATTGCGTAAACTTTTTTTGAGGTTTTTTATCAATCCGCAAAAAAGTTTTTCAACAAAGGTTCTTATTTCCGCTGACTTTGCAGCTCTTACTTCAAAGTCAAGCTGTGTGAATTCGTAGGCATGAATTCCGCTAGAGGCTCTTTTGCTTTTCTCAATTCTCACGTTTGGAGATAAAACAAATAGTTTTGGATAAGCCAGAGAACAGGCAACCATTTTATGAACTATCATGCTTAAAGTTGTTCTAACAGTTTCTCCATAAATTTTCACTTCAATACGTTTTTCAAGAGATGCTCCGGGGTCTGGCCATAGTGGGTCTGTGGACTTGGAAAATATTACGGGTAATAGCCACTCAAAATTGCTTTTTACAAATTCGCATGTTAAATATTTTAAAGTGTGTGTCATTACTTTGCTCATGCATTTTTTTCTTATGATTTCTTTTCTAGAAAGCTGCTCTAACGGTTTAGGCATTCCGTTAATTTCCTTTTTAATTGCTAATTGACTTCGTTGGGATGTCATCGACTTGTTACCTGCTTTCTATGATTTTGACCTAGAGTGAAGTTCGCTTGTTATAAATTTTTTATAT
>CBETPM010000185.1:0-2685 GCA_965538135.1 Candidatus Bathyarchaeota archaeon | reverse complement strand
TCTTCCTTAACTTTTTCAGCAATTTTTCTTGCAGCATCCGCGATTTCAGCTCTACCGCCATAGGCAAAGGCTATGTTCAGAAAGTGCTTGTCATAATCTTGTGTAGCATTTTCCACTTCCGAAATAAGTTGCTGCAAACTTTTGGGAAGGAGGCTGGTTCTACCGATTACTTTGACGCGAACCTTGTTCTTATGTATGCGTTCGTCTGTTAAAATTTTACGAAACTCTTTCTCCGCAATATGCATGATCTCTTGAACTTCGTTTTTAGGACGGCGAAAATTTTCTGTGGAAAAAGAGTAAAGCGTAATAGATTTAACGTCAAGCTTTAAGCACCAATCAAGCAACTGTTCAACCTTTTCAGCTCCTTTCTCATGACCAAGCCAGGGGTCAAGATTTTTTTCCGAAGCCCATCTGCGGTTTCCATCCAAAATTATGGCTATGTGTTCTGGCTTCATGCCATTTTTAACTTGGTGCCAAAGCCACTTCTCATAAAGCTTGTAAACACCTATAGTTGAAAGGACAGCTTTAAACATTTATTTGAACCTCGCGTCTCTGAGAGCGTTGGCGCATGGGCATCTGCCTTGTCTTGGAATAGGTAAAACCCGTATGGTCTCAATTAAGATTTGCTCAATTTTTGGCATAATATGTTTGCAAATTTTGGAAACTTCATAGGCTGTCAACCGTTCTTGTATGCCTGCAGCCATGTTTGAAACATAACAGAGGCTGACATAACACATTTCCAATTCTCTAGCTAAAACAGCTTCTGGAACCCCAGTCATTCCAACAACATCGCAGCCTAAACGTCTAAACATTTCAATTTCCGCTGGAGTTTCAAAACGTGGTCCTTCTGTGCAAACCAAAACAGCCTTATCTCGCGTTTGTAATCCAAGTTTTCTAGCTGTTTCCACCAAAATTTTTCTGAGTTCTGGACAGTAAGGCTGCGAAACATCCACATGCGTAACTGGAGCTTTATCATAATAAGTTGTGCATCTAAGCTTTGTAAAATCAACAAAATCGTGGGGCACCACTACATCGGATGGCTTAAACTCGTGGTTTATGGCACCAACTGCGTTAACCGCTATAACTCTTTCTACATTCAGCTCGTGCAAGGCGTAAACATTAGCCCTGTAATTTATTTTATGAGGCGGCATAGAATGGTCTAGTCCATGTCTGGGGAGAAAAGCCACGGTTTTTCCGGCAATTTTCGTGAGGGAGATGGGTGGCGGTATTCCGTAAGGGGTTCCCACATGTAATTGTTGCGCATCCTTAAACAACGTTTCAAAACCAGTGCCGCCAATAATAGCAATTTCAGCTTTCTTTAAGCTCTTCAATTTCCTCTTCGGTCTCCTTCCTGAAAAATCCTTTAGCTGACCTATGAATAACTATGACAACTAGAATTGAGGCTACCCCTACAAGAACTCCTATAACAACCGCGAAGATTAGCCTTTCGTAGTTTCCTCCAGTCAATGCAAGTGCTGTTCCATCCAGAATTTGTCTAGACCAAGCAATAGTGGCAATCAAAGCAGCGTTCCGCAACAGTCTAGCATCCCGTTCAAGATACCAACGTATCGCCCTTCCTAAAAGAACTACGCATAAACCTACAACTAAAAGGTCCATGGCTCCTTGAATGAAATATCCGGCAATTTGAGGAAATAGGGTGAACCATCCTGCTGGGTCTGGTGGTAGGGGAGTTTTTGAAGCGGCGTTTCCCCACCCTAAATATATTCCAATAAAAATACATAATATTCCAGCCACTGTGGAGAAGCTGGAAATTTGCACCTGTAAAGGTGGAGGAGAATACTCTCTTATCCACTGAACAAAGTCTTTAGCCATCTTGTCCACGCCGAAGCCTTTTAAGAGCATGAACATGCTTAGGACGAAGACAAAGGCTATCCAATAATAGTAGAGAAGATTGAATATTGTTAGGATTCCTAGAATTAGCAGGAGTAAGCCAGGTAAGCCTAGTGCTATTCTAGAATACCGCGGATTTTCCGCAATCATTTTTAGGTATCGCGTAAACAAGGCGGCTGTTTCCTCTATGGACTCGCTATGTTTCACTACAATTCGTCTTACAGAAGAGACGGGAACTCTGGACTCTATAAGGGGTAAAACCGCCTCGTCTGAATAGCCATCTGTAACTAAGATAACTTCATTTGCAGAAAAAGAGCCTAGAAGCTCTTTTAATTCTGAAACTATTTTTCTATCTGCTCCCACTCCACCCAGCTCTGAACCTGCTATTGTGGCTACTTCAAAGACTTCTTCTGGTTTGCCCTCGCTTGTTAGGCGGTCGTATAGACGTATTGCTTCAAACATTGCGTTTGCGTCGGGTTCTTCAGGGTCTTTTAGGGCTAGGGCGACGGCAGCGTTAAGGTTTTCTTCTCTTCCAACAACAGGAGTTTTCACTTCGGTTTTGGTTCTTAGATCGCCGTCTCTATCCACACACAAGATAAGAACTCTTTTCTGTTCTTTCTCTTCGCTTTCTTCTTCTGCAGTCATTAATTATCTGTTCTCTAATAACTATTTATGCAATATTTTAATTTAATCTTGAGTGTCAGTTTCGTCTTTTGCGAGAAGTTGAAATTCTTCCCAGCTTAGCTTTTCTCCGCGTTTAAGCTTTTCTTTAGCTCGTTTTTCAAGTTTTTCCCGGAGAGCCTTTTCTCTCCTCTTTTTCTCTTTTTCCTCTTC
>CBETPM010000184.1:0-2691 GCA_965538135.1 Candidatus Bathyarchaeota archaeon | reverse complement strand
ACACAAGCACGGATGGTCTTACGTTATAAGGTACGAACCAAACTATTTCGGAAAAAAAGGATTCACTTCGCCTAAAAGCCTTCATCGAAAAGAAAACACTATAAACTTGGGAGAACTAGACGAAATAGCCGAAAAAATTGCCACTAAAAAGGAAAAAGCAAAATTTTTCGTAGACTTAGAAAGTCTCGGCTACACTAAACTTCTTGGAACAGGCAAAATTACAAAACCAATAGTTGTTGTAAAAGTGCCGTCTTATTCAAAGTCAGCGGCTGAAAAAATAAAGGAGGCGGGCGGAGAAATCTTGGCAGAAGCCCCGCAAAAGAGTGGAGAGTAGCTTAAGCTATGGCTGGCAGATTTTTAAGCCTATTCAAGCCAATTGCAAGGGTTCTCCCAGAAATTAAGGCTCCAGAACGTAGAGTACGATTCAACGAAAAACTCTTCTGGACAGCCATGGTGCTAATTGTTTATTTGATAATGTCGGAAGTCCCGCTCTATGGCATTAACCCCCAACAAGCACCAAATCTAGCAGCTTTAAGAGTAATCTTTGCTTCCAAAAGAGGCACCCTTATGGAGCTTGGAATAGGACCCATAGTAACGGCTGGACTAATTTTGCAGCTTTTGGTTGGTTCTGCAATGATAGAATGTGACATGTCAAATCCTGAAGACAGAGGTCTGTTCACTACAGCAAGCAAAGTTTTGTCCATAGTGTTAACAGGCGTCCAAGCCTCAGCTTACATAATAGGAGGTATGTACGGCTCCCTTCCCGGGCCACAGGCCATAACTGTTTTTCTACAACTTCTAGCAGCCGGAATGGTAGTTTTGCTTTTAGACGAGCTTGTTCAGAAAGGCTGGGGTTTTGGCAGCGGCATAAGCTTATTCATCATGGCTGGGGTAGCCCAAAACGTTTTGTGGCAGTGTTTTTCTCCAGCCAGCGGCCTATTCGTAGGAGCACTGTCTTATGTAATGTCTGGCGCAGAGTCAATAACATGGTGGATAATTGGAGGCGGCGCCTATCCCTCTTTTACGGGATTTATAGCTACAATTGCCGCTTTTCTAGTAATAATTTACATGGAGGGTGTAAGAGTTGAACTGCCCTTATCCTATGCAGGATATAGAGGCTTTCGCAGCCGCTATCCCATAAAACTATTATACGTTTCAAACCTTCCAGTAATTTTTGCTTCAGCCCTTTTTGCTAATGTATACTTTTTCTCTCAACTGTTCTGGAGCATGAACGGACAACCATCTCCAGGGCAGAATTTTTGGCTAGATCTTCTTGGGCAATATAGATGGGTTACCCCTGAAGGGGGAGGTCAACAAAGACTTCAACCTGTAGGCGGATTAGTGTATTATGTGACTTCACCGCAAGGAATAACAAACGTAATAGCCGAACCCATGAAAGCTTTCGGATACCTCGCCATACTCCTTGCCTTCTGTGTAATATTTTCACTTACATGGCTAGAAGTTGGCGGCTTAGGGCCCTCCACAGTAGCTAAACAGCTAGTGGATGCTGGTATGCAGATCCCAGGATATAGAAGATCTGGCAGAACCATAGAGTCTGTGCTTAAACGTTATATTCCAGCTGTAACCGTGTTGGGCGGAATTATTGTAGGACTTATTGCTGGAATCTCAGACTTTTTCGGAGTTTTTGGCTCTGGTACTGGTATCCTGCTTTCTGTTGGAATACTTTACCAGTATTATGAGATATTAATGCGGGAAAGAGCTGCTGAAATGTACCCAGCGTTCCGAAAACTTTTCGGAGAATAATTCTAAGATTTTTGCAAAAATAGTTATTAATATCAATGTCGTAAAAGAGAAACTAGTCGTAATGGTTGGAGGAAGAGAATGGTAAACCCTCTTGAATGGTTGTTAATGACTGAAGCACCCGGGGCAACAGTAGCTATAATGATTATATGTGCAATCATTTCCTTTGCTAACTCCTCTATAAACCGTTTTCTAATAAGTCGCCTTGTGGGCTGGGAACAGTATAGAATTATGCAGAAGGAAATTGCTGAATACCAATCACTAACAAGACAAGCCCTACGCACTAAGGATAAAAAACTTATGGAAAAAGTGAAGAAAAAAGAACCCCAAATCATGAACATGCAGAAAAAAATGGCTAAACCCCAACTAATAATGTTCGCCATTCCCTTCGTTTACCTTCTCGTCTGGTGGCTTGTATTATTACCTCTTTATGGGGCAAATCCTGTAGCATCTATTCCAGGAATTGGCGGTGTTCCCATTTTCTGGTGGTATTTCATAGCCTCCTCCCTATTTGGAATATTGGCTTCACGTTTGTTAGGCATGATGCCAATAGAATAGGAAGTGAAAAAATGCCCCAACCACATCTACGCACTAGAAGCAAAAAACAGATAAAAAAACCGGCTCCTGGCGGAAAAACAAAAGTCCACTACAAAAAAGAAAAAACTTCCACAGTCCTTTGTTCCTTGTGTAAAAAACCCTTATCCGGAATGTCACGTTCAGGCTCGGCTCAAACACGCAAACTTAACTACACTAAAAAGAGAATATGGCGCTTATACGGCGGAAAAATATGTCCAAAATGCCTAAAAGATTCAATAAAACAGGCAGCAAGAGCTCTAGCTTAATCCTGAGGAAAGCAAATGCCGAAAAATAAGCGTCCAGTGATATGCATTTGCGGAATGGCTGGAAGTGGGAAAAGTACAGCTGCAAAGA
>CBETPM010000183.1:0-2701 GCA_965538135.1 Candidatus Bathyarchaeota archaeon | reverse complement strand
CAAACCCATAAGAAGAAACGTATCCCACAGGAATAAGCGCAACTGCTTCAATCACTTTTCTGGCATAGTTTGTCAAATATTCAGTAGCCAAAGAAAAACTGCTGGACACATCCTTTCCATCATAAATAGCCTTTATCGAATCGACAACAAGCTCAGCAAAAACAGAAGGCTTTTCCAACTGCTGAAAAGGAACATTAAAAGGAATACCATGCAATAAACTTCTTAAAACCCCATCTTTATTAAACGCAAAGGCAGTTGCAAAAATCTTCTCCCCTTCATAAGCAACTCCAAACCAGACACCTTTAACATTTTTAACATACAAACTTATCATTTCAAGCCTTCCTTAAAGCACAATTAATAGAGGCCTTAAGAGTTATTTAGCTCTGCGGTTTAACTGGCGAAAAGCCTAAAACATTGATGGAAAGACATTAAGTTTAATAATGTGTCCCGTGCATATCAACGAGAAAGGTGAATAAACATGGAAAGAGATGCACAATCTCAATATCTTTGGATTCCAGGTGCCACAACCGTTGGGGTAGTCTGCCAAGACGGCGTAATTTTAGCGTCTGAAAAACGGGTTTCTTACGGTTACCTGGTTATCAGCAAAGGCGGGAAAAAAGTTTTCAAAATAACAGACCACATAGGCGCTGCATGCGCTGGTCTGGTATCAGACATGCAAATTCTCGTCAGAGAAGTGGAAGCCTACGCTAACCTGTTCGGCTTAGACGTGGGCAGAACCATCTCTGTAAGATCAGCTGCTAAACTTATGTCAAATCTGCTTTTCGCTCGAAGGCTAGCCCCACTGATAACGCAAACTATTGTGGGCGGAATAGACGACGAAGGAGCCTCCATTTACGTTCTAGACATTTTAGGCTCAGTAATACCTGACAAATACGCAGCAGTAGGCTCGGGAGCCGAAATTGCTATGGGCTTGCTTGAAGAAGGCTACAGAGAAGATTTAACACTGAAAGAAGCAAGAGATTTGGTTTTAAGATCTATAAAGTCTGCCATAAGCAGAGATATTATGAGCGGGAACGGAATAGACTTTCTAATAATAACCAAGGATGGCACACAAGAAGAATCAATAAAATTTTAAACTAAAACTCCAAAAGCACTCTTGCATAAAGCACCATCGTCCACAAATTGAAGGTGAAAGCATAAAGTGTCATTTAATCTAAGCTTGGAAGAGGGAAAATTTCTGGTTACTCTTGCCCGTAAAGCTGTTGAAAAATACTTAAAAAGCGGAAAAAGGCTAAAAGTGCCCGAAAAACTTGATGAAAAACTTCTGCAGCCCTGCGGAGTATTTGTTACAATAAACAAAGTTTATGGCAAAGAAAAAGAATTGAGGGGCTGCATCGGCTATCCTTACCCAACAAACCCTCTTATTGAGGCGGTTATAGATTCAGCCGTAAGCTCTGCCACTAATGATCCACGTTTCCGTCCACTGTCTATAGAAGAGCTTGATAAGGTTGTTTTTGAAATAAGCATTCTTACGCCCCCAGAATTAATAGAAGTGGAAAAACCACATGAATACCTAAAGAAAATTAAGATTGGACAGGACGGGTTGATTGTTGAGAGAAGTATATTTAAAGGGTTGCTTCTTCCTCAAGTGCCCGTGGAGTGGGAATGGAACGAGGAAGAGTTTCTATGTCAATGCTGTGTTAAGGCGGGTTTGCCTCCTGATTGTTGGCTTTTAAATGGCACTAAAATTTACAAGTTTCAAGCGATAATTTTTGAAGAAGAAAAGCCCGGCGGCGAGGTTAAGCGGAAGTTTCTCGGCGGGAAATAGTTTTATGCGTGTTTATTTTGCTCCCTGCGGCATCGGTTTGGGGCATGTTGGAAGATGCATTCCAATAGCAAGGAAACTTTTGGAAAAGAAAGCCCAAGTGCTTTTTTCCACTTATCGTGAAGGCGTAAGCTATGTGGAAAGTGAGAAGCTTCCACTTGTGAAGGCTCCATCCATAGGTTTCAAAGTTAAGTCTGATGGAACCATAGATTTTAGGCAAACGGCAGTAAATCCAGGACCGTTTTTGGCTTCTTTCACTCTTTTAGAGCAGGTTAATGCGGAAGTTGAAAACATTGAAAAATTTAATCCGGATGTTGTTGTTTCCGATTCCCGAGTCTCACCTTTATTAGCCGCGAAGATTCTAGGAAAACCACGAGTTTGCATTTTAAATCAGTTCCAAGTGATAATACCGCGAAGAAAACGTTTTCTACGCTTAGCCAGATTCGCCGACTCTATAACGCTAACGCTTATTGGAAAAATGTGGATAAGCGGAAACATTACATTAATACCAGACTTTCCAAAACCCTACACCATATGCACTGGAAACCTAAACATTCCAAAATCATACAAAAAAAGCGTGAAACTGATAGGACCAATTCTGCCTACGAGACCAGAAGAACTGCCAAGTGAAAAAGAACTGCGAAAAAAATTAGAACTGCCAGCTGACAAGCCATTAATTTTTGCGTCTATAAGTGGTCCAGTAAGGGAAAAGGCTTTTTTGACGGGAATTCTAAGGAAGATTCTGCTGGAATTTCCAGAAGATTACGAAATTCTCATGTCTCTGGGCTACCCTACCGCAGACAACAACCCTATACGCTACGAAAATATGACAGTTTATAAATGGATTCCAAACAGATTTGAATACCTAAAGGTCTGCGATCTGGTTATAGGACGTGCTGGACATGGAACTTTGAC
>CBETPM010000182.1:0-2709 GCA_965538135.1 Candidatus Bathyarchaeota archaeon | reverse complement strand
CAAAAGAGTATTACAAAGAGGCTTTTAAAGAACTTTTGACGTCTAAAACTTTAATGGGTTATCCCATATTTGTGGAAGTCAGTGGAAAACCAGTTGCCCAAGCAGAGCACACGGTTTTAGTTGTTGAGGACGGATGTGAAGTGTTAACCTAAAAAGCGCTTTCTTTTCCTTTCTCTTTAACCTCTCTGTAAATAGCTGTTATTAGCATGTTTTCGTTGCATTTTTGGCATGGTTCAACTTCCTTGAAAACGTAGTCTCCGCGTTGGAACTCTCGTACACTTTTGAAACCGCACTTTCTGCATTCAATAGTGGTGGTTATGGGAGGCAATTCAATCCTTAAACGCATCAAGCGTCTTCGCGTTTGAAACAGAACATAAGTTGACAAGGCTACTCCTAGAAATCCGAGAAGTAGCAAATATCCCGCTAGAAGTTGATTTTGTTCAACGAAAGAAACCGCGGCCACAAGAGCGGCTAAAGACATAGCTAAAGCTATGAAAATTATAAGAAGGAAAAGCGTTGGAATCCTTGTTTCCGTGTTTCTTGAAGCCTTACTCACATCCTACACCATCCTTTACTGTCCAATACCAATACTATTACCAACTCCGGCAATTATCACCTTATCACCTTCCTTAGTCTTCTCCAAAATAACCTGCTTTATCCTCTCAATTGCCTTATCCACAGAATCAAAAATCTCCTTACGCATAGGAGAAACAGCATCCCCAATATCCTCCTTTATTATAACCGCGTTTATTGGAATACGGTACTTCAGAATGGTCTCCTCAATCTTGAACTGGTCAACCCCCGGACCTCCAATGGCAGCCCCCACACCCTCTGCAACTTCGCCAACTTTTTCGCCCTCCAACTTTAAAGCTGCATCAATCATTATTATATTTGCAATTTTACCCTCGTTCTCTTCAATAATCGTTTTCACAGCGTCTCCAGGCTTGCCAACATTTCCACCTGGGCCTTCAGCTTTTATCACGTAGGCTGTGCGTCCTTCTATTGGAACAGTTGCAACTATACAGTCTTTTGGCACTTTTCTTGTTTCATATCCGTGCATTAGCTTGGCTGCTACTAGTGCGCCTACACCGTCTCCTATGGGTTGGCCATAAGCAAAGGCTTTTAGGGCGCTGGCATAGGCTTCTGCTTCTCGCATTATGAGTGGGAGCATCATTTGCAACTGCATTATAATGTAGAGGCTTAGGGTTTTTTTGCCAAGCAGATAAAAGTGCCTTATCACTTTGTATATGTAGTTAAGTGCCATAGCTGCTTCAAGCGTATTTTCCAAATTGTTTGCTTGGGTTTCATCTGCTGCTGGCGCCATAAGTTTAACTTCATCTTTAAAGCGCGTATCTCTAACATCAAGAATATGCTCAAGCTTCCAGACGACACCAGCAGGGTCGAGGCTTTGCGGCTGTATAGTGAAATATTCTAGGAATCTGTCAACCCTTGTCGTTGGGTCTGTTTGAGGCTTCCCAATCTCCTTAATGGTTTCTATGGCGATTTTTCTTCCTTCATCCTTTATATACTTCAGCTTGTAGAGGGAGCTTTCAACCTCTCTAATCATGACGTACATTTGGATTCGCTGTCCATAAAATATGAAAATGAAGAATATGGCGTAGAAAAGTACGCTTAGAATTTGCGATATAATATCTCCCCCAGGGAATGGCTGATTTGGCAACACCGTCATTGCCGCCAGTTCGTTCACAAACTCACCTTTTCGAAAAACTATCAAATGCTAGGTTATAAGTTTTAGGTAATTCTACTTCAAATTCGCAAGTCAATCGTAAGAGGGGCTGCCAGCTTTCCCGGCTTCGCGTGGCCGAAGACCACACTACAACCGGGAACGGAGCGCGGTTTAACTTCTGAGTTCGGAATGGGATCAGGTGGGTCCCGCGCCCTATGGCCGGCAAACCCCAGAATACACGTTTACTCTTTACTCATTAACTTTTCGCTTTCAAGTGATGTTTAGCTTTCTTCTTTTAGGAGCGCTTCCCAGATTCCGAATCCGCCGACGGTTTCTGGTCTTTCCACCGGGTTATACCATTTCTTTTTTGTGCCTATTTTTGCTCGCATCTTCCATCCGAATGGTTTAGGCTCCTTGTCTATTATTTCTGTAAGCTTGTCGATTTTCGCTATGACTTCTTCTCTCTCCTTTTTGCTAATCTGTTTTGGGTCTATCTCTGCTTCTGGGCCTAGCCTGTCAAGTTCTGCTAGGAATTTTTTTAGTTTTTTTAGGTTTGTTGTGGCTGTGTACCAAAATCCCCAGTCTTGAGCTAGTAGCTTTGCAATGTGTTTGGCGTCTATTGTTTCTTTTTCGCTTTTTTCTCCTATTTCGTGGGCTTTCAGCAGTAGAAGGCAGTCTTTTAGGTCTTTTATGCTGAAGGCTTCCCACATCTGTATTTTTTCTAGAAGCATGTCAGTAACAGTAATTGTGGGATAGTCAAGTTCTAGTCTTCCCCTGAAGTCTATGGGGTGGTTTGCCACTAACAGTTTATCAAAGAACACGTCCACGTAGAACCAGCCTTTTGGATGATAATATATTTGTCTTTCAGATGCCGCTGTGGAAAGGGTAGCCTTTCTTTTAACATAACCTAGCCTTTCAAACAGCTCCTTTATTTGTTTTCTTTGGCTGCGGTAGGCAATGTAATCTATGTCGCTGTATTCTTGTCCCTTAACCACGCCTGTTCCTATTCTGCCCAGTTTTTC
>CBETPM010000181.1:0-2713 GCA_965538135.1 Candidatus Bathyarchaeota archaeon | reverse complement strand
TTTTGGTTCAAGACTTGAGGAAATAGCCGATTTGTTATATAAAGTTTATTCCAATTTGATTCATAAAACAACTTTCAGTTATAGAGTTTAAAAGAAAAATTTGAATTAATTGCAATAAATACTCAGCCATTTTCAAACCGTATAGGTTTTTTCAGTCTACTTAAAAGGACAACTCTACTATCCTTTGACTCATCAATAATATTATAGCTTATTTCCTCTGAAAGTTTTGCAGCAAATTCGCGTATTTCCCTGTGGGATGGCATTTTATTATAACCTAAACGAAGACGGGAAAACCCAACATGCATGTAAGCCTTGGGTTCAATATAAGTTGGATTAGCCTCGTCAACAAGTTTAGCATACTCCCCTATATTTTCCATGTTTAAGTCCCGCACAAGAGTCATTCTAATAACAGTCGGACATTTAAAACTCGACAGAAGACTTAACGTTTCATTCAGTCTTTCCCAAGCCCTTGGAATTTGTGGTCGGCAAACTTGTTTGTATATGCTTTTGTTAGGCGCACAAACAGAAATGTAAAGCTGTGTTGGTTCTGCGCTTAGTTTCGCTAACACTTCAGGTGTGGTGCCATTGGAAACGAGAAACGTTGTAAAACCCCTTCTATGAAAAGCTTGAATTAACTCTCCTATATGTTCATAAAGTGTTGGCTCTCCTGTCAAGCTTATAGCTGCATGCTTAGGCGTTAAAGCTTCTTTTAATTTCTGCTGGTTAGTTTTAGGATTACCTTTGTATCCACTTAAAATTGCAAGTTGTGCCTTAATGCTTCCTTCCACAATTTCCTCCGGTGGATCCCATTCAGGGAATTTCATTTCGTTCCATTTGATTTGTAGGTCGCCGCTTTGGGCTCTCCAACAAAATAAGCATCTTTGTGTACAGTAGAAGGTTGCAGGCGTCATTTGTATGCATTGATGCGTTTTTATTCCGTAGAATTTCTGCTTATAGCATGGTCTGTTGTGAATTAGTGTTTCGTAAAGCCATCTGCATCTTTTTACGCTTGAGTGCCTGCCAACAAAGTGGTATTTCTGTTTTTTCATTGTTTCTATAAGCAATTTAGGAATGGGGGTTTCCAAGATTTTCACTTTCTGAGGTATTGAATAAAGGAAGACTAAATAAACCCGTTCACTTGGCAAAACAATATTCTATCGTTTGAAATTCACTGCAAAGTTTCGCTACTTCTGCCTTAATTTTTTCTGAATCCTCTTTATCAAAGACTACCTTCTTTAGCAACTCCGCTATTTTCAACATCTCACCTTCCTTCATTCCACGCCTTGTAACCTCGCAGGTACCGATTCTAATGACACAATCAACGATGATGTTTGCTCTTTGAAGTTTTTCCGCAATTTTCCTTCCCTTCTCATAATCGCCATAATCTAAGATAACTTGATGTGAGCGGGTGAAACCCAAATGCGGACAAACTACTGGAAAGCCATAATCATGCAAAGCTTTTGCTAATGTCTGTGCATTACGAATTACCTGCCTCGCATACTCTCTACCAAACTTTTTCATTTCAGCCAGAGCCAAGGTTAAAGCTGCTATACGGTTCCAATGGGCATTGTCAACAAAGGCAGGATAAACTTTCGACTTAAGCAGTTCGCCATGCTTCTTATCTGCCAAAATTATGCCTCCTTGAGGCCCGAAAAAACTTTTATGCGTTGAACCAAAAAGTGCGTGAGCTCCTTCTCTTAAAGGATCTTGAAATTGTTCTCCAGCAATTAGTCCTAAAACATGCGAACCGTCAAACCCTACGCAGGCGTCATACTCTCTGGCGATTTTTGCCAACTCTTTAACGGGATGCGGAAAAGTAATCAGACTCGCTCCAAAAACCACAACATTAGGTTCCGCACGCCTAATAGCCTCTTCGGCCTTCTCAACTATTATGTTCATGTCTTCTTTGGAAAAAGGAAATGCCACCGCTTTAAGCCCTAACAATCCCGCTAATCCCTCATTCCACATACCCGGGTATCCACCGTTTTCTGGCGAAACGCACATAAGCGTATCTTTAGGCTTGGTTAAGTTTGCTAGAAAAATTAAATCTGCAATATGTCCCGAGAGAGGACGTAAATCTGCAGTGTCCGCTTTGAAAACTTCTCTGGCGATTTTTTCGCCATAATCTTCAATTTCGTCCATAAATTTTGTTCCCATGTAGAAGCGGTCGCGGGCGGTATAGCGATGTCCAAATTCTGAAGATAAGAGTCGCCGAACAGGGGGGCTCATGACATTTTCCGAAGGTATAAGATTCAAACATTTTTTCCCACGCCACTCTTCATGTTTGCTCACTAGGCTTAAAATTTCGTTTATCAAGTTTATTCCTCGAATTTAGGGATAATGCTTGTGTCAAACCTTTTATTTTTTATGTTAAAAAGGTAAAGTTTAAAATGTTCATAGTGGTAGAAGTGTTTACAATCTTTACGGATAGCTTGAAGGGAAAAGATTTGACAGAATTTAACTTTAAAAAATCCAAAGCTATGGCATGCTTACTTCTTATATTAACCTCATTAATGATATCTTTTTCATTGTTGCCTTCTGTAAAAGCGGAAACAACAATAATCTCCATAAACCCCACCATAGGAACCGTTGGGACACCTGTTCAGTTAAACGGTAACATAAGCACCCCAAATGGCAGATACATAATAAGATTTGACGAAAACGAAATAGCAAGTGGAAACGCAACAGAATACACAGTAAATGTAACATTTAC
>CBETPM010000180.1:0-2745 GCA_965538135.1 Candidatus Bathyarchaeota archaeon | reverse complement strand
TGTTTGTGGAGAAAAGCTGATTCAAAGATACGGCTATTACGTGTTGAATTATAGAATAACAGAGTCAAATAAGTGCCCAAAATGTTCCGCAGATATTCCAATAATTGGCAAATATGTAGGAAAACACTTTCGATGAGAATTGTTGAGAACTTGCAAGTTGTATGTTATTTTTAGAATATTTTGAAGGAAAATTTATATGACAGTCTTTCTGATTTAATTTCAATCTCGTGTCCGCATTTAGTTTTTGAGGTGAAAAATAGGGAAAAAGCCATCATTTGTGTTGTTTGCTTTTTGTTTTTTTACGCTTTTTAACTATGGTTACAGTGCTTACGTTTAGGTTTCTGATTTCCGCATCTGGAAATGCTTTTCTGATTTCTTTTTGTAATTTTGCCATGTTCACTTCACCATAGGTTCTTACATCCACTATTGGTTTTTCATCCTCATCATAGCTTACAGAAACCGTGTAGCCTGAACCAACTTCAACTTGTGCTGGTTCTAAAACGAAACCTACGTTGTCCATTTCTAGTTCTATATGTCTCATCAAATCTTTTTTATGCTTCTTTTCCGCCATAGTGATCACAGCTATAGAAAAGATAGAAGAGAGATTAAAGGGTTGTTTTGTTTCAATTTTTATTGTAACTCACTTTTTCAGTGTATCATCATCTTTTCTTCGTATTTTCTAAGGTATTCTGCAGCCTCATTTATATCCATGAACAGGTCATCAACACGCTGCACATCTTCAAGAGAAACCTTTTCATTGTTTAACGCTCTAGCGTTTTGAGCTGCTAGGCTTAAGAGTTGGACAGCGTAGCGTAGAGAGCTTTTTGCTCCGACTTCAGCTAATCTTTTCAGAGCATTAGTGTCAAGTTTTATTTTTTCCTCTTTTGACCGTATATGCAGTATTTCTTTTACACTTTCAACGTCATATGGTTGTGTAGTGATTATTACTGAACGGTCTATAAGGTCTATTGGAAAGCCCAACGGGCTTTTAACATCAGTTCCACGGATTCTAGCGACTCCTCTGTTGGTAGCGAGAATTATTATGGGGACGAGTTCGCTTTCCATGGCTCTTCCTAGAAAGCTGAAAGCTTCCAAGTCAAGGAGGTGTGAGTCGTCTATGAAGAGAACTCCTGGGTGTATGAAAGCCTTGCCTGAATCCACCCATTCTTTCACTTGCTGGTCTACTGCCATGCGAATTTCTGTGTCTATTTCCTTGGATTCTGAACCGCCGAAAAATAGAGAGAAGAATCCTCCTGAACGTTGCTTCGCGTTAAGCTCGTCTAGATCGTTCAATGTTAATGTGTAAACAAATTCTTTCTCTTTGAGAACCTTGCCTTGGGGACGTGGTATCTTCCTAGTGGTGTCCACATCATAGGTTTTTCCTTTTGTGCTTTCTAGGCTTAAGCCAAGGTTCACCACTCTACCAGTTTCCGCATCTATTTGAACAACATGGCCTTCGGATATTCCTTCGGCTATGATTTGCTGTGCTATTGAAGGTCCAGCTTCTATGGATTTTTCTTCTTCTTTTGTTCTAAGGGTTAAGTGGACGCTTTCTGGAACTTTTTGATAGGGATTGTAGGGGTGCGGTGCGGTTTTGATGTCAACGCGGGTTAATTCTCCTTCATAAACTTTGCGCATTTCGTGAATTTCCACGCCTATGCATTTTCGAATAGCCTCGATGAGGATCTCTGTCTTTTTGCGTTCTGTGCTGTAGATTTCGCTTCCGCTCATTTGGATGAAGGGTACATTCTCGCCCAGTTCACGGGATATAGCCACGGCTATGGCTGTTTTTCCAGTTCCTGGTGGTCCAGCTAAAATTATGCATTTTCCGCTGAGTTTTCCTTCTTTAATCATTCTTACAACTAAGCCTGCAGCTTCTCTTGCTTTTTCCTGGCCTACCATGCCGTCTTTTATTTTAACAGCTTTAAAATTTTTGTCTAAACCTAAACCCTTTATGTGCGTATGGGCGCCTATTCTTTCGAATTTTTTCATTCCACTAGGTGGTAGTTCACGGATTGAAGCCATAAGCGATGCACCTCCTTAAGAGTGAAAAGAGCAGAATAGACTGGAAATGAGTGAAATATAAATTTAGCTTTTGTTTGCTGACTGTTTTGTATCTAAGATGTAGTTTAGAATTGTTATGCAGGTGGCGGCTAGGTATGGTTGTTTTCCAAGAGAAACTTTTTGTCCATAACGCAAGGCAAAATTTTCTGTTTTCTTTGGTAGGCCCACATGGTCGCCTAGAACGAAGACTAAATTTCGGTTTATCTGTATTTGGCTTATGTCCCTTCCGCCTTCCTCTAACACGTAAATCGGAGCAATTTGCGCCTTAATTTTTATCAAGGCTTCAAAACTTGTCTTTGACACGCTTATGCCTGGATGATGTTTTCCGGATAAAATTTGTGTCCATTTTTGCTGGTCTGTTCGAACATCGTGAAGAGTTCTGCCATCTATTTTCAGGTGTAGTGGCGGATTCGGCGGACCGTTTAATATTGCGTGAAAAATTACATCTTTTCGGATAGCGTGGGATAAGAAGAGGCTGGCCACTATGCATTCATAAACTATGTCTAGTCGTCCAGCATCATGCAAATTTTTCCAATGAGCATCGGTTTTACCTAAACGGGAGAAAATTATGAATTCTCGCATAGTCTATTCACAGCTTTTTTGCAAACTTTAACACGTTAATCATGGAGTTTATCCATCTTAAATAGGCATTTAAAGCTGCCCGTAAAGCAACGGTGTCTT
>CBETPM010000179.1:0-2774 GCA_965538135.1 Candidatus Bathyarchaeota archaeon | reverse complement strand
AGCCCTAAAACTGTTTCTCTAAGGTGAACATAAATGGCAAAACCAAAAATTAAGAGTTTGCTCAAAGACAGACGGGCTATAACCCCTGTTTTGAGCAATCTTTTGCTCATGGTTGTGGCAGTTGCCGCCATGTCTATTGCCACAACTGCCACTTACGTTATAACAACGAACCTTAGGGAAACCATGAGCGAGCGCCTCATAATAGAAGACATGTGGTTTAACAACTCCACGAATAACATTAACGTCTATCTGCGCAACATTGGAAAAGTGGCAGTTCAAATCTCAGCAGTTTATGTAAACTACACCTCACAAGCTTTCACAACACCATTCTATCTAGAAATTGGCAGTCATGGATGGCTTAACATTTCCTACTTGTGGATTTCCCAAAGCCTATACTACATAGATATTGTCACGTCAAGGGGGACGCATGTTGGAGGCTATTATAGGGCGCCTTAAACGTGACAAACACGGTTTAAGCAACGTTATAGTTGTTATGCTAAGCCTAATTCTAATCGTTATTATAGTAGCCAATGTGGTTTTATGGAGTTACCAGATGAGCCAGTTTGACTGGGAAAGAACGCAAGAAAACATTGAGATTCTGCATGTTACAAGAATTGCTGGCTGGCTTAGTGGATGGAACTACCGTAAATCACACATTATACAAAATGCTTCAGGAGCTGGAACAGGCTATCAGGTAAAAATTACGGTCCATTATGGTACTGGAACAGACGGTGGAGAACACGTTTACCTTAACGAAAACTGCAGAACAGATTTTGGAGATGTAAGATTTACTGACGATGATGGAGTAACGCTTTTAGATTATTGGATGCAAGAATACACAAGCGGAGACCAAGCCATTTTCTGGGTTAAAATTGCAGATAATTTAGACCACTCTTCAGCAACTGTTTATGTATATTATGGCAATCCATCAGCCACTTCAACATCAAATGGAACAAGCACTTTTGAGTTCTTTGATGATTTTGATGACGGAGTTATTGACTCAAGCAAATGGACAGATGTTACTAACGCTGGAGAAAGTGGAGGAACTTTTAGGGGAAACGGTGGAAATCAAAGAACCTGGGCGAGAACCCACTTAACATTCTCTTCCAATATAGAGGCAAGATTCAGGATGAGAGGAGAATCTACCAACGATTTTGACAGCGGAATCAGGGTTGGTAACCTCTACTTCATAAGCGACCGTGGAACAGGTAACCCAAGGATCGGCACTTGGTGGGTTTACCCTTCAGGCTCCGCAGATGACGTATTAACTTGGCATAGGTACCGAGTAACGGTTCTAAGCAGCTATCAAGAATTTTATGACATAACCGCAGATAAAGGCGTAACTAGCTCCTTTTCATACACCCCGGGATACCTGTATCTTATTGGCGATTCGGATAATGGCGCACGGGACACATTTTATGATTGGATTTTCGTTCGTAAATATACATCCCCCGAGCCTTCACATGGAGTGTGGGGAAGCGAGGAAGTTGATATAGGAAGTGTTTCAGGTTTATTTATTGAATTAAGAAACAAAGGTTCTATGACAGTGCATTTGGTTTCTGTATGGGTGAACAATTCCACTTTTCACAAACAGTATGACGTGAACTTCTTTATAAATTCGGGAGACACATCCTACCTTATCGTTCCAAGCACCTCGTTACCTAATAACTATTACATGGTCAAGGTGATTAGCGAGAGAGGAAATATAAAAGTGTATATCGTAGAATAACGGTTAAACCTTTATTTTTTAAGCAGTTGTTCCTTTAACGCTTTAATCAGGTCTTTCTGGTTCTTTGCTTCTATAATCTTGATGTTGTATAATTCCGCCATTTTTTTTCCGTTATCACTAATCTTTGGAATCGCCACAAGATAGGCGTTTTCAGGTGAAACATCAAATATTTTTGCAAAAAGGGCGATTACAGGCTGTTCTGAAACAGCGTTCTCTGCAGAAGTTGCTAAATCCATCACTATGGCGTTCTCTTTGGTTCCCTTATAGCTGACAACATCAAACATATGATTAGCGCCAGACTTACCCTTCAGAAAAGCTGGACTTTCAACTTCGAAACCGTTTTCCACGAGAAAATCTCGAATAGGCGCTATCAAAAACCAGCCTATAGCGGCCTCTTCTTGAATCTCCTCTCGAAGACGAAAAGCGTAAACGTCCTTAATTACAGCGTCTTCAAAAGTGAAAACCGTGTGCCCATCACGGCAAAAGTGCGCTGTAACAGGTATATCGAAACTTTTCCCACAGTCTTTGCAGCTACACCAGACACCAGCCTTCCTATAGTCCACATCCGCCTTTTTCAATTCTTCATGACATTTGGGGCAGACAAGCTTGTCTCCTTTCTTGAAATTCTCTTCAACATCCATATAGCCGCATTTGACATGCTCGATAAGCGCACTTCTAGTGATGTCAAAGGATTTGCAATAAGGACAACAATAGCGAATAGAAATGTTTGCCGAACCACATTCTGGACAATAAATGATCTTATCATAGAGTCTTCTTTCCAGAATTCCTGCTTGATAAAGCCTATTTAAAAAAGCTTCAACCTCTGAAGCGCCGCCAACAATAGCTTCAACCACTGGATAACGATAACCAAGTCTGCAATCATAAACAGGTTCAAGCTCGCTTATCTCGCCACTAATAAACTTGTTTAGGAAAACTTGGATATTCCGGTCCTTGTAAAGCTCTAACCGCTCCCTCTTACTCTTTTCCGACATTTTATTCCCAGACTGTTACAACCTAACAAACATTTCAATAAGCCGTATATAAT
>CBETPM010000178.1:0-2786 GCA_965538135.1 Candidatus Bathyarchaeota archaeon | reverse complement strand
AACAGTTAGCGATATATCTGGATAACAACAAATGTTATTTTTAATTTTAGGGCTTAAAAAGTGGTGGTGTTCAGAAATGGTTTCGTGGAAGCAAGCTTTTAGCAGATTAAATGAGGAATATGAGGTTGCAAAGAAAAAGAAGCAAGCTTTGGACAATTTATTAAATACGGAAAGAATTTCGCCAACAACCTACGAAATGTTCAATAAAGAAATAGATGAAGCTATTGCAGAGATTGAACGGCAACAAAAAGCATTGCTGGAGAAAATGAAGACAAAAATGGCAGAGCTTGAAACGCACATTCACATGCTAGAAATGCTTTACGCCAACTTCGAAATTCAACATGTAACTGGCGAAATAGAAGAAGAATTCTACCAAAGAGAAACGAGCCTATTGTCAACTGGTCTTGAAACTGCAAAACAAGAATTAGAAGCTGTAAGGGAAGCTGTAAACCAGCTTTCAACGGGAATACAAGTTCCATCTCAAGAAACAATCGCACCACAAGAAGTTGAAACGCCTTCTCAAGAGAATGCGGAAGCTCCTACTCCTGAAGTTGAAAATTTTGAAAATCCTGAAGAAGCTGTAGAGGTAAACATAGTAGAATCTCAAGAAATATCAGAACCACCACAAGAAAGTTTACCAAGCGAAGGGCAAGAGCTGCAATCAACAGAAACTATAAATGAAGGAGAACAACAATAGTCCTCTAAGAACAACCCACTCTTATTTTCTCTTCTTTTTAATCAACTCCGTGCAAAAACGCAGATTTTATTTATTCTGATAACTTCATTTTCTCTGAGTGTTATTTATGATTGATAAAACGGTAATGAGCTTCCATGAGAAATTTAAGCAGTATGATTTGGGAGAAGGACATCCCTTTAGGGGAGACCGATTTGTTAATGCTATGAAATTTTTTGAAGAGCAGGGGTTGTTTAAGTTTTCAGAAATTAGCGTTTTGGAGCCAGAGTCTGTTTCAAAAAGGGAGTTGTTAATGGTTCATGAAGAAAGCTACGTGGATTTGATTTTTCGCTTGGCAAAAGAGGGGAAACCATACGATATTGAAACTCCAGTTTCTCCGGAAATCCTTGAGGCTGCACTTTTAGTGATAGGCGGTGGAATAGCTTGTGGCAAAGCCGTTTTTGAGGAAAAGGCTAGGCAGGCTATTTCTTTAGGCGGCGGTTATCATCATGCTGGAAGAAATTACGGAGGCGGATTCTGTTTGTTCAATGATGTGGCGGTTTTAGTTGAATATTTGCGATGTAACTATAACGTTAAACGCTTTTTGCTATTAGATTATGATGTGCACTTTGGGAATGGAACAAGCGACATTTATTATCGAGATCCCAGCGTTTTGTATATTTCATTACATCAAGACCCTAGAACGCTTTATCCTGGAACTGGTTTTGTTTGGCAGATTGGGGAAGGCGGAGGGAAAGGCTATAATGTTAATGTGCCTTTGCCGCCTGGAACAGGCGATGATACTTATCTCTATGCCTTGAAAGATGTTTTTGTTCCTTTGGCCGAGGAGTTTCAACCTGAAGTTATCATTGCAAATGGTGGCAGCGACGCTCATTTTGCTGATATGCTTGGGGGTTTAGGCTTGACGGTTAACGGTTTTTTCCGTTTGGCGAGTTTGATTAGAGAAACTTCTCGTAAGGTTTGCAGTGGAAAGTTTATTCTGATTCCCGGAAGTGGATATAATCCGAAGGTTTTACCTTTTTGTTGGTATGCCCTTGTCGCAGGAGCGATAGGTTTAGAGGAAATAAATGTTAAAGTACCTTACACTCCGCATGTTGAACCAGCTTTCTGCAGAAAAAGAGTTAAGGAAACTGTGGCTGAGTTGAAGAAGTTGTTAAAGAAAAAGTGGGAGTGTTTTAGTTAATCCTACTCGTTCTTTTCCGCTGGTCTAGCGATAACCGCTGTTCCAGAGGCGGAAAATAGTGTGGCTGTTCCTTGAAGGATGTCGCTTGTTTTGAAGTCTACGCCTATAAGGGCGTTGGCATCTATCTTTTTAGCGTTTTCCACAAGTCTTTTCAAGGATTCTCTTCTAGCTTTTTCGCAATCTGAAGTGTAGGTCGTAACTTCTCCTCCAAAAATTCCTTCAATGCTAGCAACAAACTTTCCGCCAACGACTCGAGTTCGCACGGTCAAACCATGTACAATCCCGGCAAATAAGGCGTTGTAACCGCAGTTATTTCTTTTTCACTTATTTTGAACCCTTAAGAGTTTAATAGTTAGCGCCTCCTAATTATGGTTGCTGACTTGGGTATAGCATAAGGGTTTATTATGGATATGGAGAAAATTCGGGAACAGTTTCCAGTTACGCGGAATAAGGTTTTTATGAACCATGCTGCTCAGTCTCCACTTCCAAAACCAGTTGCAGATGTTGTCTGCAGATATGTTGACGATTTCTCGAACTTCGGAACTTCTTCGATTGAATGGAACGATGGCGGAAAACCTCTCTTCGCGAAAATGATAGGTGCGAAGCCTGAGGAAATAGCTTTCGTGGAAAACACTTCTGTGGGATTAAATATTGCAGCTAATGTTTTGCATTATACGCAAGGAGCAAAAATTGTTACAACAGATTTGGAGTATCCCTCGGTTGTTTATCCTTGGCTGCGCCGAAAATTAGGTGTAAAAGTTGAGTATGTTAGAAATGTTAATGGAAAGATTTTGGTGGAAGACGTGGAAAAGGCTGTTGACGACGACACGGTGGCTCTAGCAGTAAGCCACGTCGAATATGTTAATGGATTCCGCCACGACCTTCGTGCTTTAAGCGAGATTGCTCATG
>CBETPM010000177.1:0-2796 GCA_965538135.1 Candidatus Bathyarchaeota archaeon | reverse complement strand
TGGCTGTTACAGGCACTGGCTGGTAAACATTTCCACTGCCAGAAACAAGCATTGGCGTTCTAGAGGCTGCTGAAAGCTGTTCAGTTAATGTTTCTATTATGCCTTCATAGACGACTCCGCTTCTTGAATCAACAGTATACTCCTTATCGGTAACCATTAGCTTGGTGGCGTTCCCTGTTCCAACAACGCATGGTATGCCAAGTTCACGGCTTACAATAGCTGCGTGGCATGTCACTCCACCTTTGTCAGTGACTATGGCGCCGGCAAGTTTCATAAATGGTACAAAGTCAGGGTTTGTCATGTCCGTGACTAGGATGTCGCCTTTTTTCATGACTTTGGAGGCTTCCTCAGGGCTTAAAACCACTTTAGCTTTACCTATACCATAGCCTCTTTTCCCGGCTGCTATTCCTTTAACAACAACTTTTAACTCAGGAGCAGGTTTCACTTCTTCTGGCTTTTCCGGCTTTACCCCTTTTAAACTCCAAACTGTTTCGGGTCTGGACTGCACTATAAACACGTTACTTGGAAAAGGTAACTCTGCGTCAATTGCCCATTCAATGTCTTGGGGCTTCCCATAATGTTGTTCAATATGTTTACCTAATTCTGCAAGTTTAACGATTTCTTCATCATTTATGCAAGGCTGCTCTTGTTTTTCAGCCGGAACATCCGTATGCACTGTTTTTCCTGTGTTTGGATCGCGAACATATTGCACCGTCTTTTTTGCAATACGTCTTTCAATTATTTCCAAAGTGTTTTTGTCAACAACAAAATCGTCTGGAGTTACAGCACCAGAAACCACAGACTCGCCTAAGCCATAGTTTCCCTCAATAACTATCTGGTTAGGGTTGCCAGTTACAGGGTTTATAGTGAACATGACCCCAGCAGCTTTGGCGTTAACCATTTTTTGAACTCCAACGCTTATGAGAACTTTTTCATGAGGAAAGCCCTTTTCGTTTCGATAAAAAATTGCTCGTGTAGTGAAAAGACTTGACCAGCATTTGACAGTTTTTTCCAGAAGCTCGTTCTCGCCTTTCACGTTTAGATACGTTTCTTGCTGTCCGGCAAAGGAAGCATCAGGCAAGTCTTCTGCCGTGGCGCTTGAGCGCACAGCAACTGACACATCGTTTGCGTTTAGTCGCCTGCATAGTTCTTTATAGGCGCTTCTTATAGATTCTTCGATTTCTCTAGGCATTGGTGTTGATTCTATTAGTTCGCGGATTTTCTTTGAAGCTTCTTCATACTGTTTAGGATCTGTTGGATCTGTCACTGTTTCGTTTATAATATCGTAGATTTTTTGGGCAATGCCAGTTTCTTCGATAAATTTTTTATATGCATAGGCTGTTATTGCAAATCCCTGCGGAACAGGTATCCCAACATTTATCATTTCGCCAAGATTGGCGTTTTTGCCGCCCACAGAGGGAATGTCAGTTTTCCTTAAGTTTTCAAACCATATTACCATTTCTTTCCTCATCTCATTCAACGGCTTTCACCTCTTCTTTTTGACTTCTCTCAATCACAATTCTACATGGAATGGGAAGTTTGGCACTTCCACGCTTCAAAGCCTCTTTCGCTGCTTCAATACCTTCAGCGTTAACATTTACCGTAATAATTGTTTGATTCGGTTTTACACGCGCCGCAGTTCCTATAGGCTTTCCAAAAGATCTCCGCATACCATCTTGAAGACGGTCTGCATGCGCACCAAAAATCATTTTGTTTTCGCGAAGAATCACATGGGGATATGGACGAATTTGCAATCTGTAATTGTTTGAAAGTTTTTCCATTAAAAAGCGGTTTGTCGCTATTCGAGCTGCTTCTAAAGCATTATGGCGAATTTGCGCCTTTTTCAAGGCTATAAGTCTTGCCTCATATTCAAATTCTGCTTTAGTGTCCCCCATAGTAAATTTGGTTATTTTTGGAGGGGGAAACCCTTTCACAAATTCTTTTCTTGCATAAGGCTGCCCTTTAGCAGCTCTATAATTGCGTGCACGCATTTTCGATTCCCTTTCAGCATAGCATAACCGCAATATTTAAACACTTTGTTGATGATGTCTTTTGATTAAGGTTATGAATTTTAAATCTGGTTTTGAAATAAAACAAGGTGTTTTAGGGTGGTAAACGCTTGTTTTTAAACCATACCTTGGCTAACACGTCATAGTTTGGAAAAATTCTTTTTAATATGGGAATGTACATTTGCACTTCTTCATCAGTTAAGTATTGGAATTGATATTCTCCCATATAAGGCGAGGGTTCACCTTCCCTTGTTTCAAATTCTATATGCATGAAGGGATCGCCCCGTTTTATAGTTATTGGGCATCTGTCATTACTGAGGTTTACTAGTTCCAAGGCAAGTCTTCCTACAAAGCCACTGTGGACTTTGGCAGCATTTAAAAAGGATAATCCCATTCTTCCATACTTGCTTTTAGCCGTCAGATGCGCTACATAGTTTGGTGGAGTGAAAACAATTTCGTAGGAAATGAGGTTTTTATGTTCTAAATAGTGAAGGGTGGTTTCTTCTTTAACTGTTAATATGTAACTGTCTCCGTCAAGCAGATTATAATCATAAGGGTATATACACTTATACTCCTCAATAAGCTGTTTAAGTTTGTCTTTACCTAGTACGCACATTGCAGTTAAAGCCTCCAAACGCTTTTTAGCATTACTGAAGCTTTTATATTATATACTTTTTCGACAAAATAAACAAAAAGAAGAAAGGCCTATGAGTTGCAAGTTCTGCGAAAAGATGCACTTTACAAATGTGGTAAATGCGGAAGTTTGTTATGTGAAGACCATACATCA
>CBETPM010000176.1:0-2826 GCA_965538135.1 Candidatus Bathyarchaeota archaeon | reverse complement strand
GCAGCCACCATGGCTGGAATTTCTTTTAGCAATTCCCAGGTAGGAATCGCTCACGCCATGGGGCATTCTTTAGGTCCGATCTTTCATATTTCGCATGGTAGGTCAATTAGCCTTTTTCTTCCTTATTCCATCGAGTACAGTGCAAAAGAAGCCATTGAAAGGTATTCTGACATTGCTTGGGAAATAGGAATTAAAGCTAAAACGGAGAAAGAGGCTGTTAAGGAACTGGTTGGGGCTGTTAAGGGGCTGTGTCGCGAATTGAATGAACCAGCGTCTATCAAAGAGATGGGAATAGCAAGAAAAGATTTTGAGAGAGAGCTAGATGAGTTGGCTGCCAGGGCTGCAAACTCCTCTTGCACGCTTATGAATCCAAGAGTCCCAGACATGGAAGATATGCGGAAACTTTTCATTTACGCGTATGAAGGAAAAGAGATTGATTTCTAACTAGCCATTTCCCCTCTTTCTTTAATTTTAGCTATCTCTTCTTCCCGAAGTTTCCTCTTGAGAATCTTCATAACAGAAGTTAATGGTAGATATCTCCTAAACTCAACAAACTTTGGGACAGCATAGGGGGGAATTTTCTTTTTACAATAATTGATTATTTGTTCCGGGGTTATTTTTCCTTCAAACCCTTTCTTCAGTACTATGAAGGCTTTAACCCTTTCACTTCCGGGGCGCTCTGGATCTGGGACTCCAATGACGCCGGCCATTTCAACTGCTGGATGCTGATGTAAAATGTCCTCGACGACTCTTGAATAAACCTTCATTCCAGACACATTAATCATGTCCTTTATACGGTCAACTATGTAGAAGTAGCCATCTTCATCCATTTTCGCAATATCGCCTGTGGCAAGCCAGCCGTCCTTTAAGCCGCTGCCTGGGTTAGGCCAGTAACCTTTCATGATTTGTGGGCCGCGAATGTAGAGTTCACCTGCCTCGCCTAGGGGAACCTCTTCTCCTGTTTCAGGATCCACAATCTTGACTTCCGTGTCAGGAACAGGCACCCCGATAGACCTTTTAACATTCGCCATATATCCAGTAACCTTCGAAAAGGCCGAGAGGTTTAAGTGCGTAACTGGGCTGGCTTCTGTTAAACCATAGCCTTCACCCATTGGGACGCCTATTTTCTTCTCTACCTTCTCAGCGACATCGGGTGGAAGGGGAGCCGCACCGGAATATAAGAAGATGGGCATTCTTGGTAGGTTTTTGTCAAGGAGCAACATGAAGTGCGTTGGCACTCCCACCACCATGAATGGTCTATATCTCTTTATCAACTCCACGATTTTATCGATGTCTCTTGGGTCTGTCAAAAGGGTGCGGAGACCCCAAGCGATGTTCTGGTGTAGGATTCCATGTCCATACTGGTGGAAGAGTGGAACACATATCAAAACTGACGCCTTACCTTTTAATGCTATTTCTAGAGGCTTCATCATCCACATGACTTGCGCTACGTTTGTTGTTATATTGTAGTGTGTCAGCATAACGCCCTTCGGGACTCCTGTGGTGCCTCCGGTGAAAGGTAGTAATGCCAAGTCCTCTATGGGATTTATGTTAACAGCCGGAGGGTTAGGCTGATAATTTTCTATCAAATCCTCTAAAAGGTAGGCGCTATGTTCCTGTTTTATTTCAGGTATGGAATAGTCCGGAAACACAGGCACTGGTGTAAAGATAATGTTTTTAACTTTTGTTTTGTTTTTTATCGAGGCAACAAGTTTGAGGCGTCTATAGGAGCATATCACAGCTTCAGCTCCCGATTCGCCTATTTCATGGAGTAGGTCTGGAGCCTTATGAGCTACACTAACTGGAACATGAACTGCTCCTAACCTCATCACTGCATAATCACTTATGATGAACTGGGGACAGTTCGGGAGGATTGTTGCAACCCTATCACCTTTCTTCACGCCTAATGCTGCAAGCGCGGTGGCCAGCCTATCAACTTTGTCTTTCAACTCTTCATAGGTTATCTTTATATCTAAGTAGATGCATGCCACGTTGCTCGGAAACTTCTCTGCAGAATCTTCTAAAAACCTGTAGACTGGCATTTTTTTGTACGGCTCTAGCGTTTTTGGAAGTTTATATGGTCCAATGAAGTAGCTTCTTAGCCAGGGTTTATCGGCATATGTTATATGGTTTGCCAAGTCAATACCCCTTGAATAAAGCTAGCTTGTTTGGAGCACTTAAGTTTCGTGGCAGTAGACTTCTTTGATAACCCAGTCCAATCCTAGTTCTTTAAGCTTCTCCGGAGCTGGTCTGCCATTACTTTTCCAGCCTCTAAACTTATAGTAGGCTTCCAAGAGCGGTTCTAAGTTTACAACATGTCCTTTTGCTGGTCCTTCGGGAAGCGGTTCTTTCAATAAACGCTCTGGAAGGGTATCGTCGACCCTTGTGATTCCCTCTCTGACGTTAAAGACCCTTTCAAGGTTGTAAATTCTTTCACCTGTTCTTCTAAAATCGTCTGCGGTGAATTTCCAACCTGTCAGACTCGATATTAGTGTAGCCCAGTCCTCAGCCGTCAAGACCATCCCCATAAATTTGCATGCTCCGATAGAGTCGAAGACGGCAAACGCGTCTTCTAGTTCCTTAACAATCTTGGCAGTTTCAGGGATTTCTTGGAGTATGTCTCCAACGTCACTATCTTCGATAATGAGATATGGTGTTGATAAGAACGCTGGGCCTTCCACGTAGGCTGTTATGTGGCATCCTCCACGGTTTGCGGTGGCATAAGCTAACCCTGTTATTTTGGCGGCTCTGGGATCATAGGCCGGGAGTTCTAACCCTTTAACGTTCATGGCAAATTTTTCAGCGCCCTTGTTGAGCTTTTTTGAT
>CBETPM010000175.1:0-2841 GCA_965538135.1 Candidatus Bathyarchaeota archaeon | reverse complement strand
AAATGCTTCTCTATTACAAGAGAAATGGATTTGGAAAAACCGTGCTTAACACTGATGCTTTCCTTAATCTAACTCGAGAAAAAAGAGGTTACACGTGCTATCCGTTCTCTACGCAGTTGGGTATAGGCTACAATGGCGATGTAACTTCAATGTGTGTTTTGGGAGTGCCCCAAGGCTATCTTGGTAATGCCTTAAAACAAAACCTTAAGGAATTGTGGTATTCCGAAAATGCGAGAATGCTTAGAGAGAAATATAAAAACTGCAAATTAGCCAGTGTTTATGGCTGCTATCTTCTATGTATAACTGAACCTTCTCTGTTCTTTACGCATCCCTCAGTTTTTCTTGAGTATGTGAAAAGGGTAATTTAAGAACCGAGGATGCTGCATTGAAGATACAAATCCGAGAACTAGAAAACGGCCCCTATGCATCAATAGTGTGCTATCCAAAACTCGCTAAAACTGAATTAAGAAAACGCTTAAGGGAATTGCAGAAGTTGAAGGTTTATGCCTTAGAGTTTAGCGGTGAAAAAGAGGCTTTTAACATTCCAGTTTTGGGTAAAGGATGCGTCGGCATAGTTCTCATAGCCTATGTTGACGGAGAAAAGGCGGCTTTGAAGATTCGTAGGGTTGATGCCGATCGTGCTAATATGCGGATAGAAGCAGAAATGCTAGAAAAGGCGAACTCGGTCAGTGTTGGACCTAAGCTTTTAGGTTTTAGCAAGAACTTCCTTTTGATGCAGTATGTGGAGGGAGAACTGCTTCCAAAATGGCTTGAAAAGACCATGGAAAGGATGCGAGTAAAAATGGTGTTGCGTGAAATTTTGGAGCAGTGCTGGCGTTTAGATATGGCGGGGTTAGACCATGGTGAATTAAGCCATGCGCCAAAACATGTGGTTGTAAATGGCGAAGACAAGCCGTTTATACTAGACTTCGAAAGTGCCAGCATTAATCGTAAGCCTTCAAATGTTACTTCCATATGCCAATTTCTCTTTATTAGCGGGCTTGTCGCTGAAAAGGTCTCTGAGAAAATGGGCGTAAGAGAAAAAAGGGCAATAATTGAGGCTTTGAGAGTTTATAAGGCTGATAAGACGCGGGAAAATTTTGAGAAGACATTGGCGGCTTGTGGTCTTTAAACTATGTAACTTGGTTTTATATCACGTTTATCCGTTCTTTTCGGTTTTTCGATTCCCAATTCTCTGACAAGCTGTGAAAGGTCAAGCCAAGTTTCGATTTGAAGCTGCTTCGCCACCCTCTTCTTCTCATAAAGTAGGGGAATAAAATCTACAAATATCCATCCGAAAGCCTCAGTCAACTCCCTTCTCCCCTATTATAAAAGTTAACTTCGGCTGTTTATAATAACATATGTAAAAACACGATAGAAGAAAATTCTGGAGAAAACTTCTACTTGTAGTCTAGTTTGCCAATGATTTTGCAGATAAGTGTTAAAAAGGTTTAAAGCATTGAATTTAAAATTTCCAACCAGAAAATGGTGAAATATTGTGATAAGCAGGGAAGAAATGCAGGAGATAGTTAAGAGGTATCATGAGCCTATAGGCTTAAATTTAGGTTCTCACTCAGCTTTGGATGCTTGGCAAGGACAACGCAACTATGGCATAAGAAGTATAATTTACACGACGCCTAGTAGAGCTCGTATTTATCTTCAAAACCCTATGGTTGGCGGTCCAGAAGAATCTGTAGAGGATTTGCCCAGTCTTGTGCGAAGAGACTTGCGTGTTGTAAATGACCCGAAAGACGTAAAGAAAAGCGGTGATTGGAAAAGTGTCATAGTGATTCTCGACAAATATTCAGACATAGTCAAGTATGTTGATGAACTTGTCGACTTAGAATGTTTACAGATTCCAAATAGGGCGTTTGCTGTTTACGTTGGCGGAGACGAGTACTGCAGCGTTATCGAAAATAAATATGCTGTTCCAATTGTTGGTTCCAGAACCTTATTGAAGATAGAGAATAGGGGCGAAATTGAAAAGGACTATTACTGGTTTGCTGAACAAGCGGGCATTCCTTCTCCGAAATCCTACAAATTTGAAGTTCACGACCATGGGATACGGTTCAAAGAGCCAATTGACGAGCCTATGCTTCTCAAGGCTGAACACGCCCATAGAGCCTTTGAAAGAGAGTTTATTTTCGCAGCTGATTCACACGATTTGGAGGAGAAGGTTGAACGGGAAGTTGAGGCTGGAAATCTGAACAGGGAATCTTTGGAAAATGCTCGTGTTGAACAAATTGTCCTTGGACCGCATGCAAACTTCAACTTCTTCTTTTCACCGTTAGACGCGAAAAGCGAATGGGGAGATGTGGACGACTGGTTTGCAAAACTGTACAACGTCAGCCTAGAAGAAGCACGAATTTGCTTGGCGAACCAGTTCCTCTCCATAGACGAGCGTAGAGAAACAATACTTGATGGCTTGAAAAGGCTTCCAGCAGATGTACAAGAAAAAATTAAGAAGGTTCCATCTTTTGAGGTGACAGCCCACGCCGTTTTAAGTCTCAGAGAATCTCTACTGAAAGATGTCCACCGATACGCAGACCGGTTTTTGCTTGCCTGCCGAGAACACGACTATCCGGGAATTATTGGCGCGTGGTGTTTGCAGACACTAATAACATGGGACCGCATATCCAAATATGAACTTAAACCTGTGGTTAAGCTGGACTTTACAAGTGGTGTGGAAGCGAAAACAGCAGTAGATTACGGCTTGTATGATGTGCCGGAAGAAAGAGACCCGTATATGCATATTCCAGTAACGCAAGACGTAGCTTTAAGGCATGGCGGTGGAACAAATGTGCACATGGGTATAGGAGCACAATATGCTAATGCAAAGTA
>CBETPM010000174.1:0-2849 GCA_965538135.1 Candidatus Bathyarchaeota archaeon | reverse complement strand
TAGCTACTGCAATTTCTCCGGAAACAGTGGTTAAAATCCTTAAAAACTTTTTTCGATAATCCACTTCTTGCAAGACACCTATCCCTAGAAAATTTTTGTCAGCATTGTATAAAGCCATCAGTAAGCCCTCTTCTTCGCCTTTCCGAGCCAGTATGACTGTCTTTTTTGTGTATTCCTCAACCTTTTCTATATTATCCTTGCTTATCCACCGATTTCTTCCAATAACTATGAAGATATTATCTTTTTGCTCACTGAAATAGAGCGGTTTCATTCCAAGAAGATCAAAAATTTCTCTTGCTCTTTTAATGTCTCCATACATTTTGTAGGAGCTGAAAAGCTCGTTTCCCTCAATTTTCAACCAGTTCCACGGAATAGACTGCACTTTTGCATTTCTCAAATATTTTATATAACCCAATTCGCGTAGATTTTTTCGTTTTTCTCTGGTTCTCTGCTTTATGGTTGAAGGAGATTCAACTAAAATCGGTTTTAAACCTTTTAAAGCGTTTAACAATGGCATTAACTCGTTGTTTTGTTGAATAACAAAAATTATCTCTGGGTTGAGTTTTTCAACAAGCTGAACTTTATAGCTAATGGCGTCTTCTCTCTCAACCCACCCATCAGTATTTACAATAATAAAGTCGGAACCTTTCTTTAAAATTTCCTTTTTTAACAAAACTAATCCTTCAATCACTTTTTCTTGCGCTTTACTTGGTGAAGTTACACCTACAAAAAAAGCGTTTTTTGCTTCCAAAGAGAATAGGTCAGCTATAGGCTTTGTGACAAATGTGTAAGCTACAGTGCATGGCGGCCCAATGTCCGATTGCCCCAAATCGCCGTCAAGAACTGCAACTTTGCCTTTCTCACTTAACAGTTTATTTGTTAAGTAAGTGCAAAAACTTGTTTTCCCGGAGTCAACAGCCCCAAGCACCATAACAACAACTGGCCGTGTTTCAACTTTCATGAGTTCTTCAAAAGCCATAGCCCATGTTCGTGGAATGGCGTCACCATTCACTTCTTCTGCATTTGCGCCTTCCCCCAGCGAAATTTCAAAAGTGGCTTTCTCCTTAACAACGAAAGGTAGTCGTTTTCCTTCGCGTATCACTACTTTGTTTTTTACTTTAACTAACATTCCAAAAACTTCAACACTTCCAGAAGTGACAATTGCAGAAGCGGGGCCGTCAACTAGTAAAGTTTTTCCTGCATCAACTGTTATGTTCATTTGCCTTCTTCCTCTCGAACTTGTTTCCTTCACGTCCAGCAATTTTAATGGCTGAGAAGATGTCTCTTAATCCTCTTCTATGTTTGGCCTGATTTAGATACCGATTTGTTCCAGCCTCACTTACACTTTCTAACACTACGTTAGAAGGCAATATGCTATCTAGTTCTCGCAACAAACGCTCCTTGTAGGCTGGAACGCCATCACCCACTTTAACTGAAATAGATTTTGCCGAAGTTTTCTCCAAATTCTTTAACATACTACTTATCTTGTTTAATGTCTCCTCTACGCTAAAACAGTTCTCTGTTTGAAGAATTTTTCCATCAGCTAATAGAGCCACTCCAAAAACTTCGCCCGGATCCACACCGACAACAATTTTCTCGTATGCTTCTTTTCCTTGGACAATCTGCAAGGCCTCATTTATTAAGGATGCGGGGTCTATTCCCTCCTTGAAAACTAGGATTCGTTCATGTTTTATCAGTTCTTTTTCTTTTTCTGTTGTAATTACAACTTTAATTTGTGCTGGAACATTTTCTTTTGGTGTCAAGCTCAAAAAGGGAACATTCTTGTTTTTCAGAGCGTTTACAATTAGATAATAGGCTTTTCCTGAAACTGTTGCAACGGCGATTTGTGCTTTCATATAGCGTATTTTCCTATCTTGAAATAGATTTTAGGTATAAAGCAAAATATTAATTTCGCAGTTTATATTCGTTGATGTGCGTGGGCGTGTTACAGAAAATTTCAACAAGATGTAAAGTTATCGACAAAGCTTTAAATGGCGGTTTTTCAAGTGGAAGCCTTAACTTAATATATGGAGAGCCGGAAACTGGAAAAACAACAATCGCTATTCAGTGTGCTGTAAACTGTGCAAGGCAGGGCTATAAAGCATTGTTTATTGATTGCGATGCAACATTTTCCACTAAAAGATTAGCCCAAATAGCCTCTGGAAAATTTGAAGACATTGCTGAGTCGATATTTTTGATGCAACCTAAAAGTTTCGAAGAACAGACGCTTGTTATAGACAGATTGACAGAGTATTTAACTGAACGGTTTAGGCTGGTAGTTGTGGACACGATGACTTCTCTTTATCGCGCCAAAATAGCAGAGTCCCCCAAAAAAACTTTCGAACTAAACCGCGAATTAAATAGGCAACTCGCGTTGTTAGCGCAAATCGCTAGAACGCAAAAAATTGCAGTTCTAATGACAAGCCAAGTTAGAAGCGTTTTCAACGAAACCTACGTAAGCATTGAACCCGTAGCCACCAGAGTTTTAAAATTTTGGGCTGAAATAATCATCGCCATGAAACCAACCGAAAAACCACAAGTTATTAAGATGACATTAGAAAAAACACCCTACATTACTCAACCTATAACATGTTTTCTAAAAATAGGAGAAAAAGGACTTTGTGAGCATTCAACTTCGTAGTCTGGTGCAACAAATGGATGTCACAATATTCCTCGAAGCGTTAAAATTCATTTTTCCAGCATACTGCGCCAACGCTGTTCCTGTACTTGCTGGTGGTGGACTACCACTAGATTTTAGGAAAAACTTTCTGGATGGAAAGCCTATCTTTGGAAAAAACAAAACATTTAGAGGTTTTTTCTCTGGACTTACTGTTGGGACAGTTGTCGGC
>CBETPM010000173.1:0-2849 GCA_965538135.1 Candidatus Bathyarchaeota archaeon | reverse complement strand
AAAGCACCACTTCCACCGTATCCTACTTCAAGGCAAACGGGAATTTTAGTTACCAATTTTTCCTTTTCCCTCTATTATATATAAGTCTACTATAAACTCATGTTTCTTTTTTGTGTGAAAATTAAACATGCATGGAATTTTCGTTTTCATGGCAAAGACAGACACGACTTTTCCACCGTGCATTTTGATAAATTTTTCTAAAAATGGCGATGGAAGAGTAGGAATTAATTCGTATTTTCCAGCCTTAATTTTCTTCAGAAGTTTTTTATCTATGTGTGGATGTTTGTTGAGAGAGTAAACAGTTTCTCCGACTTCTAGAGATTTTTCTATAAACTTTCGGTCAGCCCCTCGTTTTTGCACTCCAAAAGGTGGATTCTGTAAAACAGTATCAAATTTTCCGTGGACAGCGTCTATGTCTGCAATAATCCATTGCACTTTATCTTTTAAGCCCAGCTTTTCAGCGTTTTTCAAGGCTGTTCTAATCGCTGTTTTGTCTATATCGACACCTACCACTTCTTTTGCGCCTAAAAAAGCAGCGCCTAACGCCAGTCTTCCAGTGCCGCACCCTAAGTCCAAAACTGTTTTGCCAATTATGTTATTATGCGTGTAGGCTGCCATGTAAAGGATTGTTGCTGCAACATCTGGCGGAATCGTATATTGTTCAAGACTTGGTTTGGGGGACGGGTGAGGTTCAACTTTCGAAAGTAATAGTTCTAAGTCTAGTTTCCGAACAAGCCTTTTTGGCATAATTTTTCCCAAGAAAGTTCATTAACAATAACTAAAGCTTCATTAACCGTTAGCATTGGCTTCTTAAACCTTACCGCATCATCCAGTGAGAGTCTTGGGCAAGCTGTGTTTATATAAGCATCTATTGAAGGAAATTCCATTAAAACTTCTGGCGTGACTTCCTTAACTGCAAACAGAAACGCTGTTTTCCTATGTTTTTCAAGCTTTTCTTTTACCTTTAATGCTTCTTCAAAACGTTTCTGCCCTGACTTTAACCCAACTAATACTGCAAAATTTTTCGCTTTTTTTGCTTCTTCTATGCTTGCCCACCGCTGTTTTAAAATTTTCTTCGTTTCATCTTTAATCATATAAACTCTATTTTCGTAAGGGTCTGCAACCACCGTTGGCTTTGAAGTTGAAAGAGCAACGCCTAATGCGTGAAACCGCCCGCCACCAACAAAAAGAAAGGCTTCCACATCTTTAGCTATAGATTTAGTGTTACTAAAATCGCATCCAATGACCTGTCCAGGATAGTTTAGGTGTCCAGCATCGCCTATAATCACGGTTTTTCCAGAACGAGTGAGAATTTCTCTAACTTCATCCAAGGTTTGCACATGCTGGACCGTGGTTGCCAACCCTATCGTTTCCAAATTCTTCAGTAGGGGCAAAGCTTTTTCAACAACTTTGTCAATTTTGAGGGTTGCTCTTGCTTCGACATAAATTGTTGGAATCTTCTCATATTTTAGAAGTTTTGAGTGCCCATAATGTATGATTAGGTCTGCGTCGAGGCTTTCAGCTTCTGCTTCTGCTATGTCGCATGCTCCATAACACGGGTCTGCCGAGATTATTGGCAAGGCTCCAGCTTTTTCAACTGCTTTGGCTATGTGTGGTGCCTCTGGTTTCAAGCCTTCTGGAAGTTGGATTAATACGCGCTTGGCTTTTAGTTGCTGTATTTCCTTCTTTACTCTTTCTTCTTCGAGATCAAAATTTTTCATAAAATTTCCACACTAACGAATGAAAAGCAAATTTGTTAGGATAAAATAAGGTTTTATGATTCTTCTTCGTCCCAGCGAGGTTCCCATTCCCAATCTTGCTTAAGTCTTCGAGATAAGCGACCAAGAACCTCTCTTTGCTCTGCAAGCTGTTCCAAGATTATTTTTTGTTCTATGCTTGCAACTAGCTTTTTTGTGGCAACTACCGCATCGGCGTTTACTGAAATGCTGTCGATTCCAGCTCTCACTAGAAATTCTGTGAAGTCGGGCAGGTTTGATGGGCCTTCTCCACATATGGAAACTGTGCATCCATTTTCGTGAGCCACGCGTATTAGATGGGCAATTATTCTTTTTACTGCAGGGTCTCTTTCATCGAAGTATCCCATCTGTCCTAGGCGTTCGGAATCTCTGTCAATCATTAATATGCCTTGAGTCATGTCGTTAGAGCCTATGGAAAAGCCGTCACAGAGTTTTGAAAATTCGTCTGCCATTATCGCGATTGATGGAGTTTCAGCCATAAACCAAACTTTGAAATCTTTAGAACGTTCTAAACCCTCTTCACGCATAATATCCAAAACCCTTTTAGCTTCCCAGACTGTTCGTACAACGGGGAGCATGACCCATACGTTTTTGAGACCCCACTCTTTACGGCATTTCACGATTGCTTGACATTCCAGTCTAAAAGCTTTTTCATACCATGAGCTTATATAACGGCTGCATCCTCTCCATCCAAGCATGGGATTGGCTTCTTCAATTTCGTACTTTTCACCGCCTTTCAACTCTCTATATTCGTTTGTTTTAAAGTCGCTGAAGCGTACAACAACAGGTCTTGGCTGTATTGCCCTGGCAACTGTAGATATGCCTTCTGCAAGTTTATCAACGAATTTTTGCTGTTGCCCGGTTTCTATAAGATAAAGCGGATGTTCTCCTATGTAGCTGGCTAGAATGAATTCTATGCGCATTAATCCTATTCCTTCAAAGGGCAAGTCCTTATAGTCTTCAATTTTTTCTGGAACACCCAAGTTCATATAGATTTTTGTGGCTGTTACAGGCACTGGCTGGTAAACATTTCCACCACCAGAAACAAGCATTGACGTTCTAGAAGCTGCTGAAAGCTGTTCAGTTAACGTT
>CBETPM010000172.1:0-2852 GCA_965538135.1 Candidatus Bathyarchaeota archaeon | reverse complement strand
TTAAAGAAATTTCAAAAGGTTATGCTTTACAAAAGGAAATATGGCTGAAATTGAAGTCTTAACTATTTTATTTCAGAATTATATTTACAAATTTTTCCGGATTAAACTCTTCTAAATCTTCATAGGTTTGACCTGTGCCAATGAATAAAATTGGTTTTTTCGTTACGTAGGTTACACTTATGGCTGATCCGCCTTTAACGTCAGCATCAACCTTCGTGAGTATTGTAGCGTCAATGTTAACGCTTTTATGGAATTCTTCTGCTTGCATAACTGCGTCATTTCCTGTAAGAGAATCCACTGTTAGAATTGTCAAGTCTGGGTTTACGACACGCTTAATTTTTGCCAGTTCGTTCATTAAGTTTCGGTTTGTCTGGATTCTTCCAGCAGTGTCTATTAAAACAACGTTTATTCCATGAGCTTTAGCGTGGCTTATAGTGTCGTAAGCCACAGCCGCAGGGTCTGCGCCATACTTGTGTTTAATCATTCTTATGCCTAGCCGTTTGGCATGTTCCTCCAACTGTTCGATAGACCCAGCCCTATAAGTGTCGCTGCATGCCAGAACAACCGAATACCCTTTATTGTTAAGGAAACGGGCAACTTTAGCTATTGTTGTTGTCTTCCCAGTTCCGTTTATTCCCACAAAAACTATAACGAAAGGTTCGCCTTTCTTGCGTTTCTCTTCCACAGCCTTTAATAAGTCTATCTTGTTATCTGTTTGCATAACCTCCAAAAGCACTTCTTGCAAGTTTTTCTTTACAATTTTTTTCCGGTCTTCAAGTCTCTTTACTTGAACTCCATCTAACCTTTTTTCTATTTCATCGCATATTCGTTCTGCCACGGGAAAAGCAACATCATTTTCCACAAGGCTTAGTTTAAACTCTGAAAGTGTTGGGCGTAGGTTTTCGGCTTTTAGCTCTGTGGTGGTAACCTTGTTTACGAGACCTTTAAGTCCAGACTTAAGTTTTTCAAACATTTTTCGATGTTTTCCTTTCTCTTAATTCAGTCATAAGTCTGTCAAATTTTTCTTTGTCTTCATTCATTTTTTCTGCAACTTGAGCAAGTTGCTGCTGAAGGTTCGCCCTAGATTTTTCAAGGTTTTCTAAACGCTTTTTAATAATTTCCTTTGCTTCATGTAAGGTCTTTTCAACAGAAATCCCCGCACCCATCCCGACTATTACTTGGTTTGGGTTTGCAAGTCTAGCTTTTATGTAAGAATTACCGCCTATTGGAACCATAAGTTCCGCGTTTTCTTTTTCCTTCTCCAAGCCTTCCAATGCCATATTCGCATATGTTAAATCTGTGATTACAGCATTTATCATGTTGATTCTGGATTGTACGGCTTCCGCAGTTTGTTCTAGAAAACGCATTTCAACACTTAATCTGCGAAGCTCTTCTTCCGTTTTACTCGTCAACTTTCTCTTCTCCAATAACCAGTTTTCTCAGCAGAGGATTTTCTATTTCTTGCGGCGGAATTTCTTCAACATTTACTATTTTTATGTGAAACCGTTTAACTCTATGTTTACTTCCTAACTCTGCATAAACCTTTTCAACGGCATGTTCAGGTTTAACAGCTACTATTTCTTTCTTAAAAGAAGTTTTTAAGTTTGGTTTTCGAATTTCTCCTGTTACTCTGAAAACCTTCATTTTTAATCCTCCTTTACCACATCCAATGCATTCCCTATTATAAACATCTCGGGTCCTGTTGTTAAAGAACCGGCAACCGCAGCATATCTATTGCAGATTAAACCCGTGCCTACATATGGTATGCCACAGTTAATTGTGCCAACATCTACTGGAACCTTTAAAACTTCTTTTAAAAGCTTCTGCTCTGAATCCCCTATAAGTGGATGCGCTAAAACACCCTTATTTGTGGCGACAGCCAAAGACCCCACATAGGGTAAACCCGCAATTTCTCCAGGCACAGCTTCAACATCCAAAGTTTCAGAAATCTTCTTGACATCCGCGGCTTTTAGGCGGGGGTCAACTATGGCACCATGATCATTTGCCAAAACCATGTTTCCGTAAGCAGTCTTTTTAGTTTCCATAACGGTTATATTTCCATCAAAAACGGATTTTATGGCTTTAACCTCTTCTTCTTGAACAAAATGTGGAAGAAGAATTCCATTGGAGTTGGCACATGCCAAAGCACCAATGAGAACAGATTCACCAATGTTCGTGTGTATAAGCTTAACATTTAACCATTTTGCTATCCTTTCAGCCTTTCTGTACGAAAAAAGTTTGGGAACTATAACATTTTTGTCTGTGGCAAGGGAGTAAACACCTATGCTGGCGCTTCCAAAAAGACTGGTTAGATAAATGGCCAAGGATTAGTCTCCTTCAGCCAAGTAAATAGTAACATTGCCTTCTTTATCTTTTGCAGCCCTAACACGGATTTTTCGCGGAGGTTTCTCTATGCCTTTACTCCAAATCCTTTCGTTCACTTTATTGCTAACAATTAGTTTTTTAGGTTCTTCTTCCTCTTCTTCTTCCTTAGGAGCTTCTAACTTCATGTGCCTGATAATAAAACTCTTAAGTATGCGTATAGCTCTAGGCGCTCTTTTATTTGGGGGCGCAATCCAAGCTCTTCTCAAAGGAACCGTGTAAATTCGTTCCTCAACAATTTCTTCTTCCTTAAGTTTTTCTTCTCTAGGGGGCGGCTTGACCTCTTCCTCGGCTGCCATTTCTTCTTCTGTAAGTCCCTCTTCCATTTCTAGGGGCTCTTCAACCTTTTCCTCTTCCGCCATCTCAGCTTCTTCAATAGTTTCAACTGTCTCCGTTTGTTCTTCCTCAGCTTCGGTTTCTTCCTTTTCTTCTTCACTGACTTCTTTTATAAAGTCTTTTGTTAGCTCTAA
>CBETPM010000171.1:0-2873 GCA_965538135.1 Candidatus Bathyarchaeota archaeon | reverse complement strand
TGCCCGTTATCGCCGCGCCTACAGCCACGCCTATTATGGCGTTTTCGGATATAGGTGTGTCCCTAACCCTCTCGTATCCAAATTCTTCTGCTAAACCCTGTGTAACTTTGAAGGCCCCACCCCAATATTTGCCAATATCCTCGCCTAAAAGAAACACCTTCGAGTCTCTTCGCATTTCCTCTCTTAATGCCTCTCTTAATGCCTCCCTATAACTAATCTTTCGCATGCTATTTTCCTCCATTCAATTAAGCATAAACGTCTTCTAAAGCCTCTTCAGGGTTCGGAAGGGGGCTTTCCATGGCAAATTTAACTGCTTTTTCGATTTCGCCTGAAATATCGTTTTCGATTTGTTGGATTTCAGCTTCGCCTAAAACGTTTGCTTGCAACAGTTTTTTCTTAAACCGCTTAATGGGGTCTTTCGCAAGCCAAGCCTCCACCTCTTCTTTAGGTCTATACCTTGCAGGGTCAACCCTTGAATGTCCCTTCTGCCGATAAGTCTTACATTCAATTAATGTTGGACCATCGCCTTTCCTAGCTCTTTCCACAGCTTCGCTTGCAACTTTGCAAACCGCTAACACGTCGTTTCCGTCTACAACTACGCCGGGTATCCCGTAGGCTGAAGCTCTATCAGCAACATTTTCTATAGCCATGGCTATTGACTGCCGCGTTCCCATGGCGTAAAGATTGTTTTCACATACGAAAAGGACTGGAAGTTTCCAGATGGAAGCCATGTTTATTCCTTCGTGGAATGTTCCCTGGTTTGATGCACCTTCGCCGAAGAAGCATGCTACCACCTGGTCTGTGCGTCTAAGTTTTATGGATAGCCCCGCACCAACGGCTATGGGTATCCCAGCGCCCACAACCGCGGTTGCACCTAACATTCCTATAGTAAAGTCTGCTATGTGCATGGAACCGCCTTTTCCCTTACAGTAGCCGGTTTTTTTGCCTAGGATTTCTGCCATTGTCCTTTTTAGGTCGGCGCCTTTTGCAATACAGTGGCCATGTCCCCGATGCGTACTTGTAATGTAATCATCTTTTCTAAGGTTGCTGCATACGCCGACAGCTACGGCTTCTTCTCCGGCGTAAAGGTGGATTGTGCCCGGCACAAGATTTTGAGCGTATAATTGGAAGACTTTCTCTTCGAAAAATCTGATTTCAAGCATCTTTCTTAACATTTCAACAAGCTTTTCCTTGGGTAAATCGAGTGTCAATTATACTCACCAATCATGCTGAATTGACTTCTATAACCAATAACGCCATATATTTTATTTGTTATCCGTGTAAACAGCATAACTCATATAGAATTATAGCGCAATAAGGTATTAAGGAATTTAAATGCAGAAATCTTACTCACGATTACTAGGCATTGTAGGAAAACCCAACGTAGGAAAATCTACATTCTTCAGCGCAGCAACTTTGGCGCCAGCTGAAATTGCCAGCTACCCCTTTACAACGATAAAGCCAAACCGCGGAGTTGGCTATGTTAGAACCCCTTGCGTTCACGAAGAATTCAACGTCAAAGACAATCCCGTTAACTCCCTCTGCCTCGAGGGTGTGAGACTCATTCCAGTAGAGTTCATCGACTGCGCTGGGCTTGTCCCCGGGGCATGGCAGGGCAGAGGCTTAGGCAACCAGTTCTTGGATGAAATTAGAAAAGCAGACGCCCTAATACATATAGTGGACGCTTCTGGAGGAACAGACTGTGAGGGGAGAATCTGTAAAATAGGTGAACACGACCCCCTGGAAGACGTGAAATTTTTAGAAAATGAAATAACCATGTGGATGGCAAACATACTAAAAAAGGACTGGGCTAAAATTGCCAGAACCGCAGAATCCGAAACAAAAGATTTGCTTTCCATGCTGGAGGAAAGACTAAGCGGTTTAGCAATAAAGAGGCATCACATTTTTGAAGCCATAAGAAGAACGAGGCTAAATGCTGAAAAGCCCACATCCTGGAGCGAAGAAGAATTCTTAAAATTTGTTGACACCCTCAGGCGTATCGCCAAGCCAATGCTTATAGCAGCCAACAAGATAGACATGTCAAACGCTGAAGAAAACCTTGAAAGGTTAAGAAAATTAGATTACATCATTGTTCCATGTTGCGCTGAAGCAGAACTCGCCCTCAGAAGAGCCGCAGAAAAACAACTAATAAACTATAGGCCTGGAGACTGCAATTTTCAAGTTATACATCCAGAAAAGCTGACTGAAAGCCAAGCCAAAGCATTAGAAACCATAAGGGAGAAGATTCTGCTTAAGTATGGGTCTACCGGCGTTCAAGATGCTGTGAACATGGCCTTTTTTAAACTTTTAGGCATGATAACTGTCTACCCGGTGGAAGATTTGGAGCATCTCGCAAACCACAATGGAAAAGTGTTGCCAGACGCTTACCTAGTGCCTTATGGGACAACAGCCCGCCAACTAGCCTATCTAATCCACACGGAACTTGGAGAAAGCTTCATCTACGCCGTGGAAGCCAGAGAGAAGAAGCGAGTTGGAGAAGACTACATTCTTAAAGACAGAGACGTAATCTCCATAGTAAGCGCCAAAAAACGCGCTTAGACCAAGCCTTCACGCGCCAAAACGCCTTTTACGCTTCTGAAAAGTTCTAACAGCCCTTAATAGATCTATAAGCCTAAAGTCTGGCCAGTAAACGTCTAAAAAGCAGAGTTCGCTGTAGGCTGATTGCCAAAGCAAGAATCCGCTTAGACGCTCTTCTCCAGAAGTTCTAATTATCAGGTCGGGGTCTTGCTTAGGCATATGCGACGTATACAGGTATTGCTCAAACAGTTGTTCATCAATTTTTTCTGGACTTAGTTTCTCTTCCTTAACTTTTTCAGCAATTTTTCTTGCAGCATCCGCGATTTCAGCTCTAC
>CBETPM010000170.1:0-2879 GCA_965538135.1 Candidatus Bathyarchaeota archaeon | reverse complement strand
GGGCAGCTTAGTAACAAAAGCGATTTTATGGTTTCCAGCAAGCTAAAATCGGTGTTCCCTGCCTACTAGATTTTTGCTGGCTAGTTAGCAGTGATTTTAGGATTTTCTTGGAAACATAATGTTAAGATGCTGTATAAGCAAAGTGGAGAAAGTTTAAAACTGTTTTTGGTTATTTCTTTTTCTTGAATGGCGTTGAGATGTATATCGCCTTCTTTGTAATCTGGATGGAGCATGTTCCAGTTTTCTTGCACCATTCTTCGCATTCTTGTGTGGTTTCCTCGTCTGGATAGCCTAGACCACAAGTTTCGCAGAGAAAAACTGTTTTGTTGTTAACTTTCTTTTCTTTAACCAAGAATTTCACCTTCAACTATTTTAGTAGGTGTATGTTTCCTATTCTTACGTTTTCTAAATGTTTTTCGGCTGCTTTTTGGCATTCTAAGGCTTGTTTTCTGCTTGTGGCCGACAAGTCATTCATAACATAGCAAGGGTAAAAGGCTAGTAAAGTGTAAGGTATTCCAGCGTCTATTTGGCTTATGAACTTGGCGATATTTTCTACTTCTTTTGCATCCACGTAGCCTGGGACAAGTAGGGTGCTTGCGGAGAGCAGTGGCAGTTCTCGACGCTTTTTGTAGAATTTTTCTCCTATCCTTCGGAAGTTTTCCAGTGTAGGCTTGTTAGAAACACCGCACAAACTAATATTTAACGGTTCACTCCAGGATTTCAAATCAAACTTTATGTTGCCACCGCTTTCTAAAGCCATTTCCGCAGCTTTTTCCGCCAGCTTAGGACTCATGTAGCCATTAGTTTCCCAGCAAATACGCAGAATTCGCTTTTCGGCTTTGGCTTTTTCCAAGGCTATACGGCTTGTCTCAAGGGAATGCGGCATCTGCGGTGAGGGGTCTCCGCCAAAATAACAGATGCAGGAAACATGCTTGTCCACTTTGGAGGCTAGGTTTTCTGCGCTTATAATCGGCTTATGTTTCACTGAAAGGTTGCGGTAATGCCAGTTCTGACAGAAAAGGCAGTCGAAACTGCAGGCTCCATAAAAAACTGCTAGGTTGGAATAGCCGTACTCTGCTGTTGGCTTGTAGGCGTATTGCGGATAGCCAGCTCCTGTGCAGCCTGGACAGAACCACCAGCTAACACAGTTGGTTGGCAAACCATCATAATACCATTCTAGAATGCCCCTTTCTGTAGTGCCGCCGAAACGGGTTAAACGCCCACCCACATTCCAAACAAGTCCGCAAAACCCGCTTTCACCAGCCCCAATTACGCAGTTGTTGGCGCACACTCCACACTTTACGCCATCAGCATCTTTTGGCGGTTCAGCTGGCAAACCAAATTTAGCGCGAGATTCGGCGTGAACTTTTCTTGTAACAGCCAATGCTTCTTCAGGTTTTTCTCTAATACATGTTAGACAAACACCTAGCCTACCTGACACTGTTTCTGCCTTTAAGCCGCAAACTTGACATTTTCCCATGCAAACTCAACAGAAACTAGAGTGTCCGCAAAATATAATCTTTCTAAATTAGTTTTTTCCTAATGCTTTTTTCGCTATGGCTATTCTTTTGCAGAATGCACAAACATTGTTTGATGCTGGAAATCCGCAAATTTCGCATTTTACCAGAACAGTTTTCGAAACAATATTTTCAAGTGTAGGTATGAGCTCCAAAAATCGGTTTAGAACTTGATGTCTAAAATACGGGTTATCCTTTGACAAAAACTCTAAAATTTTCGCGCTCTTCCTGATTCCAGTCATGTGAGAATAAGGGCAGTTGATTTCCCTGAATGGGATATCTCCATACAAACAGTAAAGTAGATTTTCATTTTCAGGGATGCGGATTAAAGGCTTAACTTTAGAGGCGAAGCCTTCTGCTAATGGCTGTAAAACAGGCTTTAGTCTAACAAGCTGACTCCAGTATCCATAGAAAAAATTGTTGAACATTAAGCCAGCGACATCATCCAAATTATGTCCGGTAGCCAATACGTCAACTCCAACTTTTCTGGCAAGATCTTCGAAGACATGTCTCTTAACAGTGCCGCAAGCCGAACAAACTTTCTTTCTAAAAACAGTTCTCCTAAAATCGCTGATTTTTACACCTAACTCTTTGGAAATGTTAAAAACGTGTAGTTCAACATCTAACATTTTTGTTAACTCTTCAACCTTCCCTTGAGAGTGGTCGGAATATCTTGGGATTCCCAGGTTGATGTGTAATGCGACAAACTTTGTTTTTGGATATGCTTTTCGCAAAGCATGGAGAAGAGCCGCACTATCTTTTCCGCCGGAAACAGCTACACCTACAATATTGTCTTTCTTGAACATTCTAAAATCTTCAATTGCACGCTTTATGCGTCTGACATAAAAATCCAAGAAACACTTAACGCAAAGGCTTAGCTTTGCATAAGGGATTTGCACTTCGGCAATGGCTGTATGGCATTTGCTACACGGAGCAGGCACGGTGTTAACCGCCGCCTACAGGTGGAATAATAGCTAAAACATCTCCATTCTGCAACCTAGTTTCAAGCCCACTAAGCGTTGATGCGCTTCTTCCATTTACGAGAAACTGTAGAAAATCCTTAACCTTTCCGCTTCTGTCGTAAACGTAGTCAACAAAAGGTTTTCCATAATGTTCTTTCAGTCTGTCGAGAACCATGTTAATGGTTACATCTTCCTTGCCGGAGAATTCTAAGTTTTCCTCTCGTTTACCCGTCAATTCTCGCAGACTCGTGAAGAAACGCACCGAGACTTTCATGCTGGCTCCCCAACAAGATGAAGGATGAAACCATATTTTAACCCTTATGCAGTCAAATATTGTTTTCTTTCAAAACAAAGTAAAAGTTTATATTTCTGTCCTTTTTGCTTATTTTGGATAGTTAAA
>CBETPM010000169.1:0-2886 GCA_965538135.1 Candidatus Bathyarchaeota archaeon | reverse complement strand
TAAAAAGGATAGCCCCCCTATAGTTTTTCTTAAGCCCCTTTAGAAGAGGCGGTGGGTCACTGGGGTTCGACATCCAGAATCCGCCAAACCCCCCAAGACCTACACTCGTACCCGCACCCCCTTGAGCGCTGAACGTCCAGACTTAGGTTGCTCCCTCCCGGGCCTGGCCAGATTCGCCTGGTTAACACCGGAGACAACTTCCCTACGGAAGTTGCCCGATGACCGCCAGCCCCAAGGGACGGGTAGTCACTGCTTCGGAAATAGGGGGTTTTGGCGGTCACGGGTGCCTCAGCCCCAGCTTTCGGCCCGTCGTGTAGAGGGTTTACGGTTCAGGGGACCCCTAGCCCCCCGCCTAAGGCCCACCGCCAAAACATTCATGAGCACATTCAAAACTATAAAACTTTACCTTAAAGTGTTGCTGAGCCATTCTAGGTAGGGGTTGAATCCTTTTGTTATGGGTAGGGCGATTATTTCTGGGACTTCGTAGCTGTGTAAGGCTTTTACCTTTTCAGAAAGTTTTTCGAAAAGGTCTAAACGGGACTTCATTAGGAGAACATATTCCCTTGCTTTTTCGGTTTTTCCTTTCCATGTGAAAAGGGATGCGACTGGACCGATTATGTTGGCGCATGCAATAAGCCTTTCGTCTAGTATGCATTGTGTGATTTTTTCTGCTTCTTCCTTGTTAGAAGCAGTCACTAAGACAACTACGTAAGTTTTTTCCAAGTTCTCGTCTCCTTGCAAACCAGCTTATTTGACAGTCAAGCTTATTTCTGATTAGCACAAAATTGTGTTTAAAATTTATGAAATTTGAAGAGGCTTGGGTATGCGAACTATTAGTGTTGTTACGAGTGGTGGCGACGCGCCAGGGATGAATGCAGCTATACGAGCAATAACACGTATTGCCTACTCAAAAGGTTTTCAGGTTCTGGGTTTCGAAAGGGGCTGGGAGGGCTTAATACACAACACTTTTATGCCTTTAACTCCCAGGTCTGTGGGCGGCATAATTCAACTGGGCGGCACAATACTTCACACTACGAGATGCCCCGAATTCAGAAAAAAGGAAGGAATAAAGAAGGCTGTGGAAACCCTTGCCTCCAACAATGTTTATGGGCTAGTGGTTATTGGCGGAGACGGTTCTTTCAGAGGAGCCCTGGAACTGAGCCGTGAGACAGATACTTTGATAGTTGGAGTTCCAGCCACCATAGACAATGATGTTTACGGCACCGAAGAGACAATAGGTTTTGACACTGCTGTAAACACGGCGGTTACGGAAATTGACAAAATCCGTGACACAGCAGTCTCCCACGAAAGAGTATTCATAGTAGAAGTCATGGGCAGAAAAAGAGGGTTTCTCGCATCCACCGTAGGCTTAACCGTTGGCGCTGAGACTATTCTTGTTCCAGAAGTGCCCATCAGCAAGGAAGAAATTTTCCAGACAATTAAGGAAAACACAGCTAAAGGGAAGAAGTCAGGCATTATTGTAGCTGCCGAGGGGATAGGAGACACACGTAAGCTTGCTAAGGAGATAGAAGAAAAAGCCAACGTTGAGGTTAGGCTTAGCGTTTTAGGCTATGCGCAAAGAGGCGGCAGCCCCACAGCTAGAAGCCGACTTTTAGCAAGTCTCTTCGCTGAAAGGGCTGTTAAGCTTTTGTCTGAAGGGGACGGCGGAATGGTTGTAGGTTTGCAGGATGGGGAAATAACCAGTATAGAGCTTAAGAAATGCTGTGAGATGGAAAAGCCGTTAAACGTGGACTTGCTTAAGCTGGCGAAGGTTTTGGCAACTTAGCCGAAGAACACGCTTGCTATCTCGTAAAGTTCCAAGTCCACAGTTTTTCGCTTTCCAACAATGTCTTTTAGGGGAATGGAAACTATTTTGTTTCCTTGAAGAGCAACCATGTGTCCAAACTTTCCTTGGTGAACAAGGTCGATAGCAGCTATTCCATACCGTGTGGCTAATACTCTGTCAAAGGCTGTGGGAGAACCACCCCGTTGAAGATGTCCCAAAACCACCACACGCGTCTCAATGCCTAAACATTTCTCGATTTCCTTACCCAAAAAATAGCCTACACCCCCAAGACGTATGTGCCCAAACTCGTCTATGCTTTCACTATAAACGATTTCTTTCCCGCCCTTAGGCTTGGCTCCCTCAGCCACAACAATTATGCTAAAGTTTCTTCCCCTCCCCTGTCTACGCTTGATATACTCACAAACTTCTTCGATGTCAAAGGGTTTTTCCGGAATTAGTATAGCATCTGCGCCTCCGGCGATTCCCGCTTCTAGAGCTATCCATCCCGTATACCTTCCCATAACTTCGAGAATCATGACGCGGTGGTGAGCTTCTGCGGTTGTGTGAAGTCTGTCCAAAGCTTCAGTGGCTATGGCAACTGCTGTGTGAAAACCGAAAGTGTAGTCTGTCCCAGCCAGGTCATTGTCGATGGTTTTGGGAACGCCCACGCATTTAAGCCCATACCTGCCCATCTTATAAGCGACTCTTAAAGTATCGTCGCCACCAATAACGACAACAGCCTCAATTCCCGCTTTTCTCGCGTTCTCAACTATTTTCTCTGGTCCTTTCCCATGTTTGAAGGGATTAGTTCTCGAAGTGCCTAGAATAGAGCCTCCGCGATGAAGAATCCCAGATACGGATTTCAAATCTAGACGCAAAAATTCTCCTTCAAGAAGCCCCCGCCAGCCATCCCTAATCCCCGCCATCTCATAACCATAATTTTGAACGCCTTTTCTAACAACCGCTCGGATAACCGCGTTGATTCCTGGAGCGTCACCGCCGCCGCTTAAAACTCCAACTTTCATTTGCTTTTCTCCTTTCTCATGCTCTTCCGGAACTCTCAAACAAGCGCATTTTACTTTTAACAACCTCTTTCATGG
>CBETPM010000168.1:0-2898 GCA_965538135.1 Candidatus Bathyarchaeota archaeon | reverse complement strand
AGATAGTTTTCAGAATGGACATGCTATATAGGCTTCAACGTTTAGGCTTATACATTTTAAATCCACCCGAAGCCATAGAACACTGCGTTGACAAGTATGACATTCTAGCCATTTTAGAAGAAAACGGTATACCCGTACCAAAAACTGCAGTAACAGAAAACGTGGAAGACGCCCTAAAAGTCTTTCACGAACTTGGCGGAGACGTGGTTGTTAAACCGCTCTTTGGCTCTAGAGGAATAGGCTCTACAAGGGTTACAGACGCGGAAGTTGCCTCAACAATTTTCAGAGCCATAACATTTTATCACGGCGTAATATACCTCCAAGAGTTTGTGCACCACGGCTGCTCAGACATCCGAGCCTTCGTCGTAGACAATCATGTTATAGCAGCCATGAGAAGAGTAGCCAACAGCTGGAAAACAAACTACAGCCAAGGAGCCAAACCCCAACCCATAACTCTGGACAAAAACTTAGAGGAAATCGCCGTAAAATCAGCACAGCTCATAGAATGCAAAATCGCAGGCATAGACATTCTAGAAAGCCCAAAAGGACCATTAGTAGTCGAAGTCAACAGTCAACCGGGATGGCGAGGACTACAATCCGTAACAAAGGTTAACATCGCCGACGAAATCCTCAATTTCATCATCGCGGAGCTGAAAAGATAGGGGAGGGGGCTATGAAAATGCGCAGGGTTGAAATAGTTAAAATTGACCTTTCAACGGGAAAAACTGAAAAGACAGAGGATTTTGTGGCCGAAGAAAAGGCTCTTCAAATATTTCTGAACAGAACCCACTATGCCACAATTTTCTCTTCTCCTACCCATCAGAAAGAATTAGCCATAGGACATTTGCTTTCAGAAGGCATAATAAAAGGTATAGAAGAAATCCAAGAAATACACTTGGAAAAAGACCAACTATGCTATGTAAAACTTAAACCAAACATACCCTTAGAAAAAAGACTTAAACTTTTGAAAACCATTTCCCGCGTAATCCTCTCCGCCTGCGGAAGCACAAAGCCATACCAGCCCTCTGGAAAACTCCCAAAAATAACTTCAAACCTAAAAGTAAAAGCAGAGACAATCCTAAAAAGCGTTAGAAACCTAAACTTCATGGCTGAAACTTTCAGAAAAACAGGGGGAGTTCACGCCGCAGCCATATACAAAAAAGATGGAATCCTCTTAGCTTTCGCGGAAGATGTGGGACGCCACAACGCTGTTGACAAGGTAATTGGCATAGCCGCTCTAAAACAAGCGAATTTCAGCCAATGCTTCCTAGCCTTAAGCGGCAGGTTAACTGGAGATATAGCCCTAAAAGCAGCTAGGGTTGGCATCCCAATTGTGGCTTCTTTGGCTACAGCAGTTGATTCCGGCATCCACATCGCAAAGAAAACAAATCTTACCCTAATCGGGTTTGTCCGCGGAAAACGCATGAACGTTTACAATCTGCCTGAAAGGATAATTTCATAAAGGTCTTCCCAAGGAGGGAAATGGTATTTAACGCCCATTTTACCCAATTTTATTAAGGTTTTTTGCGCACATTTTGCAGAGTCCATGATGGAAATAGCATTCAGTACATATCCAACGGTTACACCTTCTACATATATGACTTGCAATTTTCTTGCCGCATAGGTTACAGATTTTCATTAATCTCTAAGTCTCAATTAAATGTTAGTTTGTTACTTAAAATTCGATAGGTGCAACTTTTGGGGTTTTTTCTCCTAAAAGTTTCCTCATAACCAGTTGAGCTACCTTGGCACCGCTGAGTAGCATTCCTCCGAATATTGGGCCCATTCGTGGCGTTTGGTCTATTGCTGCCACAGCCATTCCCGCAACAAAAAGCCCCGTGCAGACTTCCCTGGTGTTTTCAATGGTTAGCTGTTCAGCGCGGGAGACCCACATTGATTTTTCACCTCGAATGGAGATGTTCAACTCTGGAATTTTTCTTGAAGCCACAGCGAGGACTTCCGCGTCATGACCTGTGCAATCGATAACTGCCTTGGCTTTAACGCCAATAGGATCAACGTGGATTCCGGACATCATGACCGATGTCCATTGCACTACGGCGCCAATGATTCTGGTCGGTGAATCCCTGTATATTAGGTCGTCGACAGTGACTCCTAAAATTATTTTTGCGCCAGCGTCTATGGCCTTAGAAGCCAGTTTTGCTATCATATCCGCCGTGTCGGCAACGAATAATCCCTCTTCCAAAGATTCTAATTTGCAACCTACATCTCTGAGGATTTTATCTGCGGGGGTTTGGATAACAAGCTTATGGAACTGCATCCCCCCGCCCCCCATGCCACCTCCGAAAGATAGTTTCCTTTCGAACACTATGGTTTTTAACCCAGCTTTTGCTAAATACATAGCCGCAGTTAACCCAGAAGGGCCTGCACCTACAACAATTACATCCGTTTCAGCGAAGCCCACCCAATCTTCCATGGCTTTTCGAATTATTGCTCGGGTTACTGCCTCTTCTTGAACATCTTTTATTTTCTCAATCAAAGTTTCCACCTCGTTTTTTGGAATAATTCATATATAGTTTATAAAATTGTTCTTCCATTTGGTGAGCTTTGAGATGCGTTGTCAAGTCTGTGGGAAACTTATAACCGGAAAGCCTGTCGTTAGAAAAACTTGTTGTGTAAATAAGCTTTACATTTTCTGTTCTGAGGTATGTTTGCGCAAATGGACTCAGAATTGGCTGAAGCGTCAAATATAAGCCGTTTTCTCCAAACGTAAGGATTTTTCTCTTCATGCTTTCATCTCCGTTGCCATTTCTACGACGAACTTTGCCAACTGTATTGCTTCCCTTCCAAGAATAACTATCATAGGCTCTTTCCCGATATCTCCTCTATGGTAAATTACATCGGGGGCTTTCCTGATTCTGTTGATAGCCTGCTTTACCC
>CBETPM010000167.1:0-2916 GCA_965538135.1 Candidatus Bathyarchaeota archaeon | reverse complement strand
TTCAATAAATTCTAAAACGCTTTCAAAGGCATTATCAAATGTGGGGTTACAAACATGGTTGTAGACTTCTTTGTTAGAAGCGTTTAAGCTGACACTTATCTTGTCCACGCCAGCCTTTTTCAACTCTTTTATTAAGTCTCTATTTCTGTTGATTAGTAAGCCTTGACCGTTAGTGTCTATTCTTATGCTTACATTTTTTCCATAATAAAGCCTTATCCACCTGCAAACTTCCAATAAACAGTCAAGTCTTTCCGTAGGTTCGCCAAACCCGCAAAATACGATTTCACGCCAATTTTTCAAGTTTATAAAATTCTGAAGCTCGTTTAACACTTCGATTGTTGAAGGTTCTTTGAATAATTTTAAGTTAAAACCCTCAACTCCACTCTTAAACTTTCTAATGCAGAAATAACACTCATTTGAGCATCTGTTAGTTATGTTAAGGTATAGGCTGTTTCCAAGCCAGTAAACAATGCTTGGATGTTTCTTGGCGGACACGGGCTTAACCATCAAAACAATGTAGATTCTTGTTCAAAAGAATAACGGAAACCATACATTATGGGTGGCAAATAAATTTAAATGCTGATCAGCCTTTATGGTTTTGTTATTACAGAGGCAAACCAGCATGGTTAAATACATTTTTGTCACGGGTGGCGTACTTAGTTCCGTTGGAAAGGGTATTGTAACTTCTTCTATTGGCAAAATGCTTCAGACCAGAGGCTTAAAAGTTACAGCCATAAAAATCGACCCTTACGTGAATGTAGATGCTGGAACGATGAATCCGTATATGCACGGCGAAGTTTACGTAACAGACGACGGAGGCGAAACAGACCTTGACTTGGGATGGTATGAACGTTTCCTAGATTTAAACCTAAAAAAGGAAAACAACATAACTACAGGGCTTGTTTACAAGTCAGTTATCGAAAAAGAACGGCGTGGAGATTTTCTAGGCAGATGTGTTCAGATTGTCCCCCACGTGACTAATGAGATTAAAAGTCGCATTCGCACAGTAGCCAAAAATTCTGGAGTTGACGTGGTTTTAACAGAAGTTGGCGGAACAGTGGGTGACATTGAAGGCTTACCCTTTCTTGAAGCTATCCGACAAATGCGCTTGGAAGAAGGATTTCAAAACACTTTGTACGTGCACGTGGCTCTTGTTCCAATTCTGGATGTCACAAAGGAAATGAAAACCAAGCCTTTACAGCACAGTGTTAATGAGCTAAGACGCATAGGGATCCAGCCTGACATTATTGTCGCTAGATGCTCAGAGATGATAAGCTCCGAAGCCCTAAGAAAAATAGCCCTGTTTGGCACAATCCCTGAAAACGCGGTTTTCTGCTCCTATAACGCGGAATCAATCTATCAAGTTCCGCTTATTCTGGACAAGCAAGGCATGGGCGACTTCATCTGCAAAAGACTGGAATTAGGCGACTTTAAACCAGACTTTAAAGAGTGGGAAAACTTCGTAAATGCTATTCTTAATCCTGAATACGAAGTGAAAGTCGCCCTAGTTGGCAAATATGCCGGACTAGCCGACAGCTACGTGAGCATGAGCGAGGCGCTGCGACATGGCGGAGCCATGTGCAAGACCAAAGTTTCCATTTACTATATTGAGGCTGAAAAATTTGAGGAAAACCCGAAAAACGTCGAAAAACTTAGAGAATATGACGGAATTTTTGTCCCTTACGGTTTTGGTCCAAGAGGCACGGAAGGAAAAATTATGGTTATTCAATTCGCTAGAGAAAACAATATCCCGTTTCTCGGAATTTGCTACGGCTTCCAACTTGCCGTAATAGAGTTTGCAAGACATGTCTGCGGTTTAAAAGATGCTAATAGCACGGAGATTAATCCCAAAACGCCTTATCCGGTGATAGACTTGATGCCAGAACAGCGTGGCATAGAGTATAAGGGGGCTACTATGCGTTTAGGCGCCCACAAAATAATCGTAAAGCCAAACAGTATCGCTTATGCTCTTTACAAAAGGGAGGGAATTTACGAGAGACACCGCCACAGATATGAGGTTAACCTCGACTATTTGGAAAATTTAGAAAAGAACGGGCTAGTTTTTTCTGGAAGAAGCGCTGATGGTAGAAGAATGGAAATTTTAGAAATGCCCAACCATTTCTTCTTTTTCGCATCTCAATTTCACGGAGAATTTAAAAGCCGCCCTGGAAGGCCAGACCCAGAATACTACGGGTTCGTCAAAGCATGCCTAGATAAAAAACTAGGAAAACCTAAACCCGAATTTTAGAATGGGAAAATGTGTGAAAAAGGAAGAGTTTTGGCTTAGCTTAGTATGATCTGTGGTGGGGTCTAACAAGCTCCTCCAGTATTGATAAAAGCGTGGGCACCTTGGTCACTATGTCCGTGAATGTTATTATTCCTACAAGTCTACCGTTGTCCATAACTGGCAGTTTCTTCACCTTCTTATTTGCCATGAATCTTGCGGCTTCTTCTATTGTGGCGTTCTCGTTTATTGTCAGCACAGGGCTTGTCATTACCTGTCTCGCCGTTAAAACTTCTGGCGCTAAATTCTGTTCTACCATACGCCGGAGAATGTCGCGTTCTGTTATTATGCCTACTGGCCTCTCGCCTTGAACAACTATTATTGAGCCTATGTTAAACTTGTTCATAGTAGCCACAACTTCTTTTACAGTGGTGTCCGGACGCACAACTCTAACGTCCTTGGACATAATGTCTCTAACAAGAATTATGCTGGCCATATCCTAATACTCCTCCAAACAATGCTTTTCTAACCAATTTTTAACTTAAAGTCCTTTATTTACTTTGGTGCGTTTTAACTTTTGCGACATCATTAAAAGCTTGATTTCAACATTAATAATTATTCTAGTGGTCAGAGGAAAAGTTAGCATGGTTGAAGACTCTTCAGTTGTGGAGCAATACCGCAACCGTCTAGAC
>CBETPM010000166.1:0-2933 GCA_965538135.1 Candidatus Bathyarchaeota archaeon | reverse complement strand
TATAAGACTTCGTTGTTTAGAACGCCGCCTCTCCAGTCGAAGTGAGTAGGCATGAACTTTGGAACAAAGAAAAGACTCAGAAAGCTAAGAGAAAGTGAACGTTTTCCATGGGTTGTTTTTTGAACAAAAAAGAGAAAAAACATAGCTGTTATATATTACTTTATAAAAACGTGCGTGCACTAAAACAGTCGTGACATGGCATGGTTTGCTATCGCAGAATGAAGATCATGGTCTAACGAAGTTTATAGCGTGGTTTGCCGCCGCTAATTTTGGGGATGAGCATTGTGAATTGGGCTCCTTTGCCTTGTATGCCAGTTTCGTGAATGCTCCAACTGTACACGCTGCAGATCTGCTTAACCAAATAGAGCCCGTAGCCTGTATTTTTCCCGTATCCTTCCTTGAAGATCTGCTTTTTCTCAGCCTTGGGTATGCCAACGCCATCGTCTTCATAAACGAGCTTCAGCTGGTTCTCTCCTGTTTTTTCATAGTATACCCTTATCTGGCTGACTTTCTTGCCGTGCCTCAACGAGTTGTCGATGAGGTTGTAGAAGAGTTGTCTCAGCAGTGAATCCGCCAGTACTGTCAATCCTTTGCAGTTATTCACCACTTTTATACCTTGCAGGTCTGAAAACAGCATGGCTGCCTCTGAAAATGCTTTCCCTACATCCATGTAGGTTAATTCTTCCATGCCTATCTTCTCGTAGATTCTTGCGAAATCAAAGATTCTTCCAGCCTCTTTAACTGCTGCCTCGATTTCTCTCAAGTGTTTCAAGGCTTCATGGCCTCTTGGCAGCTTCTGCTTTGCTAAAAAGACGTTCATTGCCACCGTCGAAAGCTTGTTTCGCACATCATGCCTCGTTAACCTGCCGACGACACGCAGTTTGGCTTCCAACTTTTTTCGCTCAGATATGTCTCGAAATACGACCATATCTGCAGGTTTCCCTTTGTAGTTTATCTTTTCAGCGTTTATCTCAAAAGGTATTTTTCTTCCATCCTTTGTGAGTATTTCAACCTCATAGGGCGCCAAGCGCATTCCCATCATTCGCTTAGTCAGGTTCTTAATCATGAGGGCTTTACTTTTCGCTGATGCAATTTTTGTTCTGAGAAAATTCTTTCCCACCAGCTCCTCTTTTTTGAACCCTGTGATCTCCTCCACTTTCTCCGTCACCGCCAGGATCTTTCCCTTCTTGTCTACGATGGCTACTGGATCCACCATGAGGTTGAACAACGTTTCAAAATGCTTTCTGGACTCCTCTAGTCTGGAAACATCTTTGTATACTGCTATATAGCCTATGAGCTGGCCTTCTACGGTGATTGGAGCAACGGATATGGATACGGGAACTAAAGACCCGTCTTTCTTCCTCCTAACAGTTTCAAAATATGCATATCCTTTCCTGGCTTTTCTGTCCAGGGGCTTTGCTTCTTCCATACTCTCTTTTGGCACTAGAACTTCGTTGACGTGTTTTCCTTTGACTTCTTCAAGGGAATAGCCGAAAAGTTCTTGGAAGCGTGGGTTGACATTTTCAATGCGAAAGTTTGGATCCAAAAAAACAGTGGGTTCAGGATAGTTTGCAAGCAACCTTTCAAACTTCTCTTGACCCTTTCTCAATGTTTCCTCCGCTTTCTTCCGTTCTGTGATATTGGACGTGACCTCTACAATCCCTACTACAATACCTTTGTCGTCTTTAATGGGATGGCCTCGAACGAGCCAAACTCTCCCATCTGGAGTGGTTATTTCCCCTTCATGCTGCTGACCCGTTTTTAATGTATGCTCAACAGGACAGCCTAAACACACGCTGTTTCTGCCGTGCCATATTTCATAGCATCGGCGACCCGCCAATTGCTCAGGAGTTGAACCCACCGATTCAGCTGCAGCCTTATTCGCCCAGAGAACCCTGTGTTCCGAGTCTTGATACGTCACAAGATCCGACATAGCATCCAAGATTATCCTTTTTTCATTTTCAGATCTTATCAGCTCTTTTTCTATCTGTCTGGCTTCAGCGAGCTTTCTTATGCCGTGTGCAAGTTCCTTATAAACCGTTTCTGGATCGCCTATCTTGCTCACGTACAAATCTGCGCCCAAGTTCAACGCGCGGATAGCCACTGTCTCTCTGCCCCTTCCCGTAAATATGATGAATGGAATCTTGTTTCCGCTTTCTCTTAGATCCTTGAGGAATTCAAGACCATCCTTCCCAGGTATAAGGTAGTCGCAAACGATCACGTCATACTTCTTCTGCCTTATCATCTTCTCGGCTTCCATAACAGAAGTGGCGGTGTCCACTTGAAGTCCAGCGTGCATTTCCAAGATTTGTTTTGATGCTTTCAGGAAGTCCCTTTCGTCGTCCACGTGCAAAACCCGTATCGGTGCTTCCTTGTGTAGGTCTACAACAACTTTTGCAGAACCCTCAATTGCGGATTGACTCATCTGGGTCACCTTTGTTTTTCAGGTATAATAATACAATGTTGAACATTCGCCTCTGAAGGTTTTCGTTTCCAGGGTTTTATATCAATTATGAAGTCAAGAACTGAATTACTAATCTCTGCGATTCAAAATCAAACACCTATTTTGTTTTCTCTGCCTGCCTTAAAGCACTGGATTAGAAAACTGCAACTCTCTTCCTCTTTGAAAAGTCGTACCATTTCAATTTTATGGTGATTGAAAAAACATCCTTTTACATCTTTGGGGCTTCTGCCTGTTTCCTCCAAAACTCTCTTAGCTCAGTCATAAAGCTGCTTTTGCCGAAAGCGGAAAGAACTTTGACGGGCCCGCTGGGATTTGAACCCAGGATCTCCGGCTCCGCAGGCCAGCGTCCTAATCCATACTAGACTACGGGCCCAAGACACAAATCCGGCATTTGTCATAAAAGAGTTTTTAATGTGCGGTTTAATGCGTCTATGACGTTTTGTTTTCCCATGGCGATTATGTAGGGGCC
>CBETPM010000165.1:0-2972 GCA_965538135.1 Candidatus Bathyarchaeota archaeon | reverse complement strand
GTGATTTTGATGTTTTTTGAAGCCTCTTGGGAAATTTGCATAATTGCGTCGTACCCTTTTTCAATGGCGTCATTTTGAGATAAAAATGGAATTTCAAAAAATTTGGCGAACATTTCTTCTAGTGGTTCTCTCTTTCCATCTTTTTTTAATGAGGGGGCTATTGCAACCTTCCTTATTCGTCTCCCTCTATGCATGTTTCTTCCAAATTCCCTTCGAAGTTTAACACCTCGCAGATAAATTAGAGGGGGGATAGCCTTTAACCCATCAACATCTAAATAGAAAAGCTGAATTTTTCCAGGTCCACCTTTCCATCTGTCAACAATAATAACTTTATTAGCATGGTATTCCAAGGCTTTTTTCGCTACGCCCTCTAGACTTAATTTTCCACGGTTAATTCGTATAATGTTTGGAAATGTGTGGTAAAGGTCTCTGCAAAAGGTTCGCATATTTTTTGTTGGTTTGCGGCTAGTTGTTAAAAGGATGGAAGGAATTTTTGCCAATACATGTATCACTCAAAACTAGCTATGTTGCCTTTCCTTCTATTTTCAGCTCTTCTGCTGGAGCACCTTTTGCTGCACGTTTTGACACTATCCCCAACTTTGTTGTTGGTGTATACGCTCCGCCAGTAAAGGTGTATCCGCATTTTCTGCATTTCCACACTCCGATGCTTTCTCTTTTCACTCTTGGAAAGCCGCATTGTGGACATTTATGTGGCTTTTTCATTTCTGTAATTATTTTGATGTAGCGTTTTCTAACGGTTGCTCCGTAACGGGATCCCAGTCCGCGTGCAGGTCCGACTTTTTTGGTTCTTTTTCCCATGGTTTTCACCAGTTTAATTTTTTACGGTTTTCTTCAGCTTTCTCTTTAGCTATTTTAGCCGCTTCTAATACTTGTTTCGGTGTAAAATATCCGCTTCCTCCCTTCTGGATTGCACATATGTTCCCATCGTCTTCAATAGCCATGGAAAGCCTCGCTTCCATTACTTGTTCTTCTTCTAGCAATGGGTCAACAACCAGTTTATCATTTATTTTCGCAAAAGTAACCGTTATTGGACGCTTCCTTATGGGTAATGGCGTGTATCCTGGCTTGATTTTGACTTCGCCGTCTTCAATTTCGTAATTAGGCATTTTCGTGTTAAACAAAGCGGCTAACGCGGCCAAAGCAGAAGCGTCTATCAAGTTTCCATCGTGGTTAAGAACATAAACATCCACGAACACGATGAAAACTTTCTTTCCAGGCTCAATGCATAATTTGTCGACTTCTATGGCTTTTGATTCTCTTATCCCTCTATCAACAACTCTTGCAAGTTCAATGGAGTTCTCGTCAGGCGGACCAGGCTCAAATGTAGGTGAAGCCAATGGAACAAGTTCAGCGTTTACTGTTAAGACGCCTTCATTCGGCGTGTCTGGAAATGGTTGTCCAATCTCGATTTTTGTTCCTACCATAACTTCAGTTTTTCCCAATAGTACTCTGGCTGAGCCTTCAGCACGTTCAATTATGCCTTGTTCAACTTTTATTTCCCGATATTCTGTTAAGGCTCTGCCGTCCAAGCGTTTTCCTTTAGCGATTAGCTGAGCAATTTGTTTCTGTTTAACGCGGGTGATCATGGATGACATCACTCTTCAACCTCCTTAACGTTTACATACTTCGCCTTTAAGGCTTCTTTTTGCATGGTGTAAATTTTTCTGCACCCTTCTAATGCTAGATTAACGGCTTGCTCAAACTCTTCGAGGGATAGTATTCCGTCCATTTGCAGTAGTGTTATGGCATCTAAGTTTGGCATTAAAGCCACGGGGACATCAGCTGTTCCAATTTTGTCTTCTGTGTCCATCAAGTCCAAGACAATGGTGTCGTCAACTTTTCCAGCTGCGCATGCCGCTACTAAGTCTCTCATGGGTATTCCGGCGTCAGCCAAGGCTAAGGATGCGGCGGTTATGCTTGCGCATCGGGTTCCTCCATCTGCTTGGAGGACTTCGACAAAGATGTCGATGGCTGTTCTTGGGTAGTATTCTAAGAATATGGCGGGTTCTAATGCTTCCCTTATCACTTTTGAAAGCTCTATTTCCCTTCTTGAAGGGGCTGGAGATTTTCGCTCTTGAACTGAAAACGGTGCCATATGATAGCGGCATCTTAGAATCATTCGGTCTGGAAGCGCCAAATGTTTTGGGTGCACTTCTTTGGGACCGTAGATGGCGGCTAAGATTTTGTTTTTTCCTTGTTCAATGTAGGCTGAGCCGTCGGAATTTGACAATATGCCTACTTCGATTTTTATAGGTCTTAACTCGTCGGGTTTTCTTCCATCTAACCTTAAACCTTTTTTATCTATTAATTTTTCACTTTTTTGACTCATCTTTATTTTCCTCCCTTTTCGCTTTTTCTTCTTTTATCATCTGGGCTATGCGGTCTGTCAAACCGCTTGTGTGAGATTCTTCTTCAATCTTGCGGATAGCCATCATAGCCAATTGTTCATCTTCAAGGCTCTTTCCAGTGATTAGCACAATTCCATTAAGTCCCAAGAGTATGTGGCAACCAGTTTCCTGTTTTATCATAGAAATCATAGAACCTTTTCTTCCGATAACGCGGGGAATTTTTGTTGGAGTAATCTTAATTATTTGTCCCCGTGTGACTTTTCCAAGTCCAGGTTCGCCGACTCCCAGTTGAGGGTTACGGGTTCTGTCATAAGATGCTATTTTTGCAACTACCAAGTCGCCTACGTCTAATATTTTGGATAAATCATCTTTTTGTGGTCTGAAGGAACGGCTTAAAACGTTTGATGCTCTTAAAATGGCTTGGTAGGGTGCTGAAATATCTACTAACCAGCCGTTAAATCCTACTTCCACAACGGTTCCTATAACAGTGTCCCCAACTCTTGGTATGTAAAAAGCTCTTAAAGCTACAACATTCACTTTTCTGTTTTCGTATTCCACGAGACCTATTCTTGAGGCGTAAATTTTGTTATCTTCTTTGTATGT
>CBETPM010000164.1:0-2986 GCA_965538135.1 Candidatus Bathyarchaeota archaeon | reverse complement strand
GGCAACTAAAGGTACTATTGTGTACTTAACCTGTTGAATTCCCCTCATTGCCCGTATTTTGCCTATGAAGTTCAATATCTTTCCAGCCTCTCCTTCTGTGATAAACACCTCTAAGCAATACGTCTTTCCTAAATGAATATGCATGTTGCCAGAAACTATCTCATCATGCTCGTGTCTGAGTCGCATTAATCGTTCATCCACATCGTGTCTCTCATGCTCTGATATGACCGTTATAGTCGCGGTCACTTTTCCCGTCTCAAATCGACTCAGTCTGAACTCGGATAACAGATCTCTAATGGCATCTCTAATCGCTTCTGACCTACTTGAGTAACCCCTTTCCCGCATGAACACGTCCAATTTCTTCAATAAATCACTAGTGAGGGAAATACTGACAATGGTCAAGTAATCACCATAATAAGATTTAGAGGACAAATTAATAAATGTTATTAAAAATCGCTACTTTATTAGCATTAGGTTAATAAGACTGCTTCGGCAAGATTTTGTAGAGGATAAGATTCATGCCATTGAGGATTAACTATGCATGAACAACATAATGAGAGTGAAAAGGGGTGCAACGTATGCGACATAGAGGTCTCAGCAGAATCTCCCATATGGAAAGATAGAAGGATCATTCTCATTGTGTTGTCAGCGATACTGTTTTCCGTGGGATTGCTTTTCGATTTTATCCTAAAACTTAACCTACTTGCGGGGATTCTTTTTTTGACAACGGCCGCGGTCTCGGGTTATAGCATAGCAAGAGAAGGTCTCTTATCACTGATATTTCGGAAAAAATTAACCATAGATTTCCTTATACTAATAGCCGCTGTGGGAAGTTTTTTCATTGGTCATGGAGAAGAGGGAGCAGCTGTGATTTTCCTCTTCTATGTAGCCGAATTTCTCGAAGGCCACGCTAGTGAAAGAGCAAGGAGATCTATCATGTCTTTAATGAAGCTTGCCCCTGAAGTTGCCACTGTGAAGAGAGACGGGGAAGAAACGGAGGTTCATGTGCATGATGTCGATGTCAACGAAATAATTGTTGTTAGGCCTGGAGAAAAAATACCGCTGGATGGCAAAATCATCAGAGGCGTTTCAAGCGTTAACCAAGCCCCTATCACTGGCGAATCAATACCTGTAACAAAACAGGTCGGCGACGAGGTATACGCAGGAACAATCAACAATGAAGGCTTTCTTGAGATCAAAGTGACGAAGCGATCAGATGAAACAATGCTTTCTAAGATCGTCAAGCTCGTTGAAGAAGCTCAGAAGGTAAAGTCACCAACGGAAGAGTTCATAGATAGATTTTCCAAATACTACACGCCTTCGGTGATACTTTTGGCAATAGGTGTAGCGACGATTCCTCCTTTTGCATTTGCCTTACCCTTCAATGAGTGGCTTTACAAGGCGTTGGTTCTGCTGGTAGTGTCTTGCCCCTGTGCACTAGCGATATCAACGCCTGTGGCTATGGTTTCAGGGATAACGAGCGCAGCGAGAAATGGCGTTCTCATAAAAGGCAGCACTTACGTCGAAGAGATCAATGAGATAAAGGTTTTCGCCTTTGACAAAACTGGAACATTAACAGAGGGCAGATTGGAAGTAACCGATGTGATACCGTTGGGGCATTCCAGAGAGGAGGCTTTAATCAAAGCGGCTTCTCTGGAGGCTTTGTCTGAGCATCCTATCGCTAAGGCGATTGTCGAGGAGGCTAAAGAAAAAGGAGTTAAGTTAAGGGCTGTTGACGATTTTAGGGCTATTGCTGGTAGGGGAGTGACGGGTAAAATTAACGGTGAGGTATACTATGTGGGTAGCAGAAGATTATTTAAGGAATTGTCAGCTGATTTTCCAGAAGAACAGACTAAGAAGCTCGAGAATGAGGGTAAGACAGTAGTCTTCGTTGGAAATGAAAAGGAAGTTATCGGGCAAATCGCAGTTATGGACAAAATCAGAGACGCAACCATCACAACCATGACTGAATTCGGAAGAAAACGGATAAAAACGGTGATGATAACCGGAGACAATGAGAGAACGGCAAAAGCGATAGCAGATAAGATAGGCATCGCCGAATACCAAGCTGAATTGCTGCCAGAGGATAAGGTGAAAATAGTCGAAGAATTGTCAAGAAAGTATGGGCGTGTAGCTATGGTTGGAGACGGTGTTAACGACGCTCCTGCTTTAGCTAGGGTGAATGTGGGTATAGCCATGGGAGCCATAGGAAGCGATGTCTCTCTAGAAACTGCTGACATAGCTTTGATGCAAGATGACCTCAGTAAACTACCCTACTTGATCGAGTTAAGCAAGAAAACCATGAAGATAGTGAAGCAGAATGTTGTTGCCTCCCTCTTAATCAAGGGAAGCTTCGCCATCCTCGCCTTCCCAGGATTCATAACCCTTTGGCTTGCAGTAGCCATCGGAGACATGGGGTTATCGTTGGCTGTAATACTCAACGCTATGCGTTTATCACTAATAAAATCAAGCCCCACAGTCGCGACAGCATCTAAATCAAAATTGGAGTTATCTTAACAGAGGAGATAAAATATTGTTTTATGTATTTTCTGTCGGCTCAGCAATATTGGTAGTTGTTAGGGTTGTATGTTTTTGAAGACTAAAAGGATCTATGATAGGGAAAAATACCTTCAGAACCAATGCTAGTAACTGGGCTATGTTAAGAGAGAAATCTTGTTAATTCAGGAGTAGCCGCAAGGAGAGATCTTACTCTATTCTTCCTCTGGAAAGAGTTTCTTTGCCTTTGACACTTAATAGTTGTTACGACAATACCCCCATTTTTTATTAAAAAAGCACTCAAATCTTGTGCAAATATGGTGCGGTGGTTAGGTTTACATATAGGTTTATAATCCGCGTTTTTCTCGCCCCTTAGTGGATTCATATATTTGCTTAATTCTCGGAAGTTTTTCTCTTGGACATAATCATACTATGGGGCATATTGCGGTTCTAGTTGATTTTTAGGTACGAACAGAGCTGTTTAGAGATA
>CBETPM010000163.1:0-2995 GCA_965538135.1 Candidatus Bathyarchaeota archaeon | reverse complement strand
CAAAAGCCCTATTATTGTTGGAATGTCCGGGTTTTCGCCAACTTGAAACGTTTTTTGCAAACTTTTCGCTTCAATTTTAGCCATAACTTTCCAAACGCCAGCGTCAATTTCTGTAGCAGCATCAGTGCCAAACTTTTCCTCTATACCTAAAAAGTATAAGCCATCTACCCTCCACAAGTTTCGAATTTGGAGAAAGAAAAAGTCAAGCAGCTTTTCCATGGGCATTTTAGCCAACATTTCACGGTCTTCACCGCTTCCGGGAGGATATTCGCTCATTTTTGTATGCTCCTTTAAGAGGATTATTACAATTTAGTGAAATAGTCTTTTAAATCTAAACCAGAAAATAAATGCAACGGAAAGGGTTTAAAGATTGCTGGAAGAACTGCTTAAAACAATTGTTCTCGGCTTAATTCAAGGCTTAACAGAGTGGCTGCCCATATCCAGCACTGGACACTTAGAAATAGCCCAATACTTTCTAAAACTGAACGTTCCGATTCTCTTTGATGTTACCCTGCACGTTGGCACTTTACTTGTTGTTCTAGTTTTTTTCAGAAAAGATGTAAAACAAGTAATTTCTGCCCTTTACCGCTTAGATTTCAAAACTGAACATGGCAGGCTTATTCCTTTAATAATTGTTGGGACAATCCCTACGGCTTTGATAGGCTTCGTTTTTGGAGACTCCATTGAAGCTATTTTCCAGACTCCCTCCCCTATAGCTTTAGCCTTCATCTTCTGTGGCATCATACTCTATTTAACAAAATACAGCAAAGAAAAAAATGGCGAAATAAGCTATTTCCAAGCTTTTCTTATCGGGTTAGTTCAAGGAATAGCCATTATTCCCGGCATTTCCAGAAGTGGATTCACAATAGCCATTGCATTGCTTCTTGGAATAGAAAGAGAAAAAGGCTTTAGGTTCTCTTTTCTGCTTTCCATTCCAGCCATAATCGGTGCTTTAGGTTTAACGCTTCACACGCAACTTGAAGAGTTGGCGACTGCCGGGCTGGGTTGGACTGAAATTTTTGCTGGAACCATTACAGCCATGCTTGTAGGCTATTTCGCCTTGAAACTGCTCTGGAAAATTCTCACAAAGAAAAAGTTTCATTTTTTTGCCTTTTATTGCTGGTTTATTGGAATCTTACTGTTTTCACTGGTTTTAGCTGGCTTCTAACCATTTGGGCTTTCCGGAAAGGAAATCTGTTAGAAAATTTGCAAACTCCAAATTTTCGGTGTAAATGTTCGCTATTTCGTTGTTTACGAGAATTTTGAAGTTTTTGCGGATAATTTGTGAAATTTTCTCTGCTACGCCAGTCTTTCTACCTCCATCCTTCAACTTCTCGCTTAACAGAGTTACTACGTCTGGATATTTCCTTTTAAGCTCTACAACCCATCTTCCATCTTCAATGTAGGGTCCAGAAATAACCTCCGTATTGCTTAGGTGTTTGGCGAGGAATTTTTCACAGTCCTTTTCCTTTTCGATGGGTGGTCCAAAATGCTTCTTAACCGGGGATAAGCAGCGTTGTTCAAGCTGAAATATGAACATGTTAAGCGTTTTCTCGTCGCTCCATGGTTGACTTCGCAAAATTTTGAAGTCATTTAACTGGATTAGCCTATGAAGAGCTCGGTGAGACTTGTAGAGCTGCCCCCAAAGAATGTCTGGGACTGCGTTTACTTTGCCGAAAGTTACGAAAAGGAAGGTGGAGCCATGCATTTCCAGTTTTTGTTTCAGCTCTTTCGCCGTCAACGCTTTAGTTTCTGGAGAATAAAAGAATTTTAAGCTTGGATTTTTTAGAAAAGCCCGCGCGGCAACTATAAAAGTGAAAAGTTTTTGTGGTTGAACTGCCGAAGCTACATTTCTGCCCTTGTCAACAGGATCTACCACTACAATAGGTTCTTTAAATAGAAGTCTTAACTCGTTTTCTCTTCCCTTATAGTAGCCTTCAGTATCTATGGTTATTCTGGGCTTGTAATGGGCAAAAGCTTCTAAAGTTTTTTGGAAGGATTTGAAATGGAGAATTAGCAGTTCACATAAGTATCCGCTGAATCCTCCAATTTTTATTTCCGCTCCGTAAACGTCTATCCCTTTCATAAACCTTTTCAAAAGACGCACTTCGCTTAACATTCCCTTGTCCAAATGTGCCTTAACATAGTCCGTGTGGTATGGCGTCCGGTCAGTTGCGCTTAACCATTCGCCTTTTTCCGCCTTGTAGCATGGCACTATGTTTACGCGGATACCGTTAACCATAGCTTCAAGATATGGGTGTTCGGCAAACCGTTCGATCTGTTCTGCGCCTTCCGTGGCTTTTCTTGCTATTCGCAAACACACTTCTCCTAAAGACTTTCGTGGAATACTTGTTGGAACACGCATGAAAATATCGATATCTGGTTCTTCGCTAAGCCAAGTATCTTTAGCCACAGACCCTTCCAAACGCACTTCTGCTTCCAAGCCAAATTCTCTGGAAACTTTTGCAACTTTTTCCTCAAGTTTTTTCGCTAAATTCTCAATCTTAACTCTCTGAGCTTTTCTAGGCGTGGTTCGCTTTAAGACGGTTCTGAAGATTTCTTCAAATTTTTCCTGCATAACCAGTTCCTTTCTTATTTTTGTGGACAAAACTCTCTAAGCGTAGAATATACAGGTCCCTTAGGCGTTAAATCACTTTTTTTAAGCCTTAAACACTCCGCTCTAACAGTTCCAAACTCATAATTCAAATTTTCATTCACAAACTTGGCGATCTCAACTTTATTTCTTCCAGACTTCACACGGGCAATCGTTAAATGGGGACTAAAGCCCTTCGGGTCGGCTGTAAAACCCAAACTTTGCAAGCGTGGCTCCAACTGATTGAAAATTTCGCGGAGTTTGCTGGCACCTTCTGTTATTCCAGCCCACAAAACTCTTGGATATCTTAGATGAGGAAATGCGCCAATTCCGCAAATATTAATGTCAAAGGGTGTAAACTGCACTTTCCTCATTTCTTCAAAAACTTTCTCCACCATAGAC
>CBETPM010000162.1:0-3002 GCA_965538135.1 Candidatus Bathyarchaeota archaeon | reverse complement strand
CTCTCGATTGCATCTTTTTCCGTTTCGTGTGGTAATGGTATTCCTGTAACTTTGGCAGCAATTTCTGACAGGCTCATTAAGTCGTTTCTGTTAATCAGGTCTAGTCTCCATTTTCTGTTGCCAGCCAAAAGTTGTTTTAGGCCTATACCTATGCGGTCTGTTAAGTACGTGTAAAGGGCTACTGCCTCCCATGGTATTTCTTTGAAACGATCGCCATATTTTGCCTTGAGTTCGGGTGTGGCGATGAAGAATTTTTCTGGTGTGGCGCCGTATCTTTCTGCAAAGGTTTTTGGTAGTTTTTCTTCTTCAGCCAGTTGTTTGAAGTAGTTGGCTTTCATGACTGCTGTCAATGGTGAGCGACCCATTAAGACCGCCTTTACGAAGGGCCCTTCTCCAAAGTTGCTCATTGCTATCGCCTTAAAAATTTGGGTTTCGTTTATGAAGCCGCCAGCCATGATTATGTCAGGCACGTAGCGCCCTTTCTTTTTCAGTATTTGTGCGCATTTTAGAACTATGGACTCTAGATAGACTGTGGGGATGCTCATTTCATCCATCATAGGAACCGGACTCATACCTGTTCCGCCACCAGCACCATCAAAGTATACCGCGTCAATTTTTGCTTCTGAGGCTATTTTCATTGTGTAGGCAACAGCCGATGGTCTGTAGGCCCCGGTTTTTAGTGTTACATGTCTTGCTCCTTGTTGGCGAAGCCATTCAATGTCTTCTACCATGTTCTTTTCTTTCGGAATACCTACTCTGCTGTGCCTTTCAAAGGATTTGAATACTCCCTCTTTGAAGGCTTGTTGCACTGTGGGGTCTTCTGGGTCTGGAATTACTATGTAACCTCTTTTCTTTAGCATTATTGCTTTGTCCAAATCTCTTATACGCACTTCTCCGCCTATAGCCTTGGCTCCTTGACCCCATTTTCGCTCAATCACGTTTACTTCCAGTTTTGAGATGGCGTATACATCAACTCCTAGTCTTTGGTCTTCGACGTTTGTTTGTACGGCGATGTCCCCGTATTTTCCATCCCAGAATTTTCTGAAAAGCTCAACTCGTCTTTTCAATTCTTTTGAGTATGTTACCTTGCCGTTTGTGAATTGGGCTTCTGGGTCCATACCGCAGACGTTTTCTCCAACTATTATCATGGCTCCGGAAAGGGCTGTGCCTATGGCGAGGCCTTCCCAGTTTATCTTTGCGACCATTGTGGAGCCGAAGGCGCCGCAGAGAATTGGAATTTTTAATGGTATACCTGCAACTTTTGTTTCTGTGCTTGCGTTTGGGAAAAGAGCTACGTCAGGGTTTTCTTCTATTCCTAATGCTTCAAATAATCCTGCTTGTATGTTAAAGTGGGACCAGTCTAGACCAAAGTCTTTTAAGGCTCCTGCTGTGCTGTATCCGAATTGTTTGGGTTCTGGATAAAGGGCTTCTCTTCCTCTGAAGGCTGAAAGGCTTATTTCGCAGAGAAATGGGCAGTCTCTGATGCATATAGGGCACATTCCGCTCGTGGGGCTTGTATCTTTAACGCGTGTTATGGTTCCTGTTGTTGATTTGGCGTTTAAATAAGAACTGTTTCTGTGCACACGTTCAGTCATTTATTTTCACCTTTACATTTGCAAACTTTTTAGGCATGAAGGGGTATTTTACGTGGACATTTAAACGTTGCTTTAAAAGAACGGCAAAATGAATGTTAAATTTGTTTTACACTCGTTGTCATATTAAATGTCTTGAAAGTTGATAAGTCTTTATTAGCGATTCTGTTCTTATGCTATAGAAGGAGGCCACAACAGTTGAGTTTTGAAATGTGGGCTGAAAAATACCGACCAAAAAGTCTTGACGAGATGGTTAACCAAAAAGAGATAGTTGAACGTCTAAAAAACTTTGTCATGTCAAAAAACGTTCCCCATTGCATTTTCGCCGGTCCTCCGGGTACTGGAAAAACTACTGCAGCCCTTTGTTTAGCTAGAGACTTGTATGGGGATGGTTACCGCGAGTTTATTATGGAGTTGAATGCAAGCGATGAAAGGGGAATAAATGTTGTCAGAGAAACCGTGAAAACCTTTGCCAGAGTGCGGTCAGTCGGCGAAATTCCCTTTAAAATTATGATTTTGGATGAAGCCGACAACATGACCGCTGACGCTCAGCAAGCTTTAAGGCGAACTATGGAACGTTACACCGAAACTTGCCGTTTTATCTTGTGCGCCAATTATAGTGGAAAAATAATTGAGCCTATACAATCCAGATGTGCACCTTTCCGATTTACGTTTCTTCCAAGGGAAGAACAAGATAGGTATTTGCAGTTTATAGCTGAAAAAGAGAATGTTACACTTCTGAAGGAGGGATTAGAAGCGATTTTCGAGGTTTGCGGCGGAGACCTTAGAAAAGCCATTAATACACTTCAAGCTGCTGCATCCTTTAACAAGCCCATAGATGCCCAAGTTGTTTATTCTATTGCTGGACGAGCACACCCTGCTGATGTGCAAAAAATGATAGAAACTGCTATGAGAGGCGATTTCTTAGAAGCGAGAAGACGATTGCGGGACATGATTCAAAAATATGGTGTGGCAGGAAGCGACATAATAAGGCAGATTCACACAGAAATCTTCCGAGCCGAAATTCCGGAACCTTGGAAGATAAAACTGGCTGAGGTCATAGGCGAGATAGATTATAGACTTGTCCAAGGAGCAGATGAAGAGGTCCAATTAAGCGCTTTGCTGGCAAGACTTGTTGAAACCGGTTACGAATTGAAAATGGCAAGTTAGGTGCACTAAACTTGTATGCTGCTTGGACCGTTAAACATAAACCAAAATCTCTGAGCGAGGTTGTCGGAAACAAAGAAGCCATTCAAAAACTTCTAAATTGGGTGAAATCTTGGGAAAGAGGAGCCCCTAAACAAAAAGCTGTTTTCATTTATGGACCACCCGGCATCGGGAAAACTGTTTCTGTTGAAGCTCTTGCTAACGATTTGAGAATGGAGCTTGTGGAGAAAAACGCTAGTGACT
>CBETPM010000161.1:0-3012 GCA_965538135.1 Candidatus Bathyarchaeota archaeon | reverse complement strand
CCTGATTTTCTATGCTGTCCTACTCTACCGTAGCCTTGGGTTCTTGAACCGCGTTTCTTTCTGATTTTTCTGAGTTTATGTGGCATTTTCTAACCAGCCAGTTCGTCTATAGGTTTTTCTTTTGCTTCCTTTTTTAACCGTATCTCTAAGACACCATTTTTATATCTTGTACGTAAACTTTCTGGAATCACTCTTTTCGGAAGATTTAAACTTTTACAATATTTACGCTCTGGGGCCTCAGCAGACAGGAGTACTCTTTGGTTTTTCACCTTAATCCTTAAGTTTTCCCTTTTAAACCCGGCGAAATCTGCAACAACTACAATTTCATCTTTCTCTTCTAAAATATCAATTAAGGGCTTAGGCTCCTTCCAGCTCACCTTCTTATCCGCTCTAAGAACTCTGTATTTTAACGGACATTTTCGCTTTTTAAATTTTGAACTTTTAATGTGCCACATTGGAAAATTTTTCTTATTCATGTTTCTGTTAAAGTTTCTTAAGGCATGGAACCAATTTGAATTTTTCCTATTTCTTCGCCACTTCGCGCTCAATCTCGCTTTCTCCTAGGTACTATGGCATTTCAAAAGTGGCTATAAAATGTATCGCAAAAGAAAATAGCAAAAAGCAGCAGTCTAAATCATTCGTTTTATTAACTCGTTAATTTTTTCTCCACGATAGCCTAATTCGCCGCCCATGCCATAGCTCTTTTTTATCTTTCCCTTAAAGCCTTTGCTAGGCGGGTGCAGTTTGAAAATCGACTGGATATTGGGCAATTTCCAATATTCTGTTTTACATTTAAAAACTGCTAGGGCAAGTTCTTCAAGCGACTTGTAGCCCACTTTCTGTGCATACTCATCTGTAAGTTTTTTGCCGCCTGCTAACCTTCCTTTTTCCTTTATGAGCAGTTTCACGGTTTCTTCTGAGGCTTCTCCCCATGTTATGAAGTTTTGTGCAGTTTTTAACATTCCCAAAAAGGATGGACGATTATCAATTAACACAGCATGATTGTTTCTTTTCAGGTTAAGCATCTGCAAAGTTTCTCTAACTTCTCTTGGAGCACTTATTACTCCACGAACCCTTACAGCCACAAGGCACTTTCGTTCATTATTATTTTTAGCCATTTATCTTCCCCAATCTATCGGAGTTATAAGACTATAAGTGTTCTTTAATGCGTCAAAAACAGCATAAGCAAAAGAAGGCACTGTTCTTGTGGAACCATAACTTCTTGTCCAACAATCCTTTATACCTGCGAGACCAAGAATAACTTTTGCAACCTCACTTGCCACTAGACCCAAACCTCTTGGTCCAGGAACAATAACTATTCTCACACCACCGCATTTTCCTTCGATCAGAAAAGGAACAGAATGGGATCTTCCACATCCACATTCCCAACTTCCACATCCACGTCTCACGGGAACAAGGTTCAAACGGGCGTCTGCGGCCGCCTTTTCTATCGCAGTTCTAACTTGGCTTGCTTTTCCGGAACCTAACCCTATATACCCGTCTCTGTTTCCAACAGCAACTATCGCCTTAAATCTTGATTTCTCTCCAGCGTCTGTTTGCTTCTGAACCAGATTAATGTTTATAACCTCTTCTTGAAGGTCTGGCAGTAAAGCGTCGACAATCTGTGGCTCTTTTATTCGTAAGCCACCCATAAAAACCTCTTCAATGGATGTGATTCTACCCTCTAAAATCATCTTTCCAAGACGGGTTCTGGGAATCCATTGTTCTAAACTTTGAGAAGTTCTCCGTGGCATTACTTTTTCTTACCTCCACTCTTAAACGTAGCCAATATTTTATTCTTAATTTCCGCAAAATGTTTTGGCAGATTTTCTGGAGGAAGTTTTTGTTCCAGATATTTAGAAAATCTTGATTGGTAAATCTCAGTATTTGAGGCTAAAATTTTCGCGTATTCTGCTATGTGTTCGCCGCTTATTCGTTTCTCGTCTGGGATTTTTTCTTCACTATAAGGTATGTTTATTCCAGCATCTAACGCTCCTTTTAAAGCAGCAAAAACTCTTGCTTCTTTAGAAGGAGAATGCAATCCTATGTCTAGAATTGCTTCCTTTATTCCTTTAACTTTGGCCTTTAATCCGCACAGAAGTCCAGTAAGATAAGCTGCGGGAATGTTTCCTCTGGGAGCTTTCCAACCATGTTCTCTTGCAAGTTCTCTGCTATAAGCCGAAACATGAACTTCGTCTCCTTCAGGTTTGGCTACGACAATCTGCGCAATTATGTTTTGTAAACTGCCACGCACAACAAGTCTAGGCTTTTTAGAAAGTATTAACGCTTTTCTTGTTTTGTAGTCTGTTTTTCCTTCTCTTCTCCGTCGGAATGGAACACGGTAATGGGCGTCCTTTGCCATTAGCGTTTCCTCCAAAGTTCATGAGCCTTTAAGTAGCGTTCAAGGTCTGCAATAGATTCGAACCTTCCGCTGCTCGCCATTTTGTATAGCTTGCGATAAGTGCTCTCAGTAATTATCCTGCTAACCTTCAATTCGCGAAGCTTCTTTCTTAAAGCTCGGATTCTTCTCATCCAAGCTTCTTTCTTGGAGATTCTTGCTCCTCTAGAACCGCTTCTGCTGCCATGTCCACGTCCTCTCCCCTTCTTTTTCTTCTCCTTTAAAACTCTGGCTCGAGCTTTACTTACTCCTTTCTCTGGCAATTGTTTAATGACACCTTCGTGTATAAGTTTCCGAATTTCCTCTCGTGTTATGGCTGCCTCTACGTCATCTATTCTTTCTGGATTTATCCAGACCCTATTTTGTCCTACTTTTAATATTTGAGCTGCAAGACGTCGTTGACTTTTGAGACTTGTCATTCTTTTTCAGCCTCTTTCTTTGTTTTTGCTTTTCTTTTTTGTCTGCGTTTGCGTTTTGGCTTCGGCTTTTCCTTCTTCTCTTCTACTTTTTCCTCAACTTCACCTTTCTTTTCCAACTCTTCTCTTTTTTCTCCCTCTTCTACAGGCTTTCTCTCTTCTTCAATCACTTCCTTAGCTTCTTTTAAATTCAAAATC
>CBETPM010000160.1:0-3036 GCA_965538135.1 Candidatus Bathyarchaeota archaeon | reverse complement strand
ATTTAATGCTTATAGTGGCAGATGCAAACATGAAAGCCCTTGAAACAGCTAAGGCTATCCACGGATTAGCTGGAAAAGCAGGAATAAAACAGATTTTCCTAATAGGAAACAAGGTTAGAAGCGTAGTTGAAAAAGAAACTATTGAAAGCTTCGCCGAGAAAAACAACATGAAAATTTTGGATTTTGTTTCTTTCGACCAAACGGTTGTGGATGCGGAAATGCAGGGAGAAACGCCATTAAAACATAAGAATTCTGAAGCCATACGCGCCATAGAAAAACTGTGCGATAAGCTAATGACAATGGAAAAGAACAACTAATAAGTTTGAAAACATTTAAACTATGCAAAAGGAGAAAAACAAATGAAAATGCTTGTCACCATCGGGCGTGGAGGAACTGGAAAAACAAGTTTTGTGGCTTTGATGACTAAATACTTTATTGAAATCGGAGACGCGCCTCTGCTTTTGGTGGACGCTGATCCAGATCAAAACTTAGGCGAAATGGTGGGCATAGACCTAAAAGAAAAGGGAAAAAGGACAATATCAGAACTGCTCGTTCAAACCTTCCTACAAGAAGGAGGCACAACCGTCGGCGTGCCCCCCACAGAACGAATTGAAAGCCGAATCTGGACGCATGGAATGTATGAAGGCGAAGATTTTGATTTCATCGCCCTCGGCACAAAATGGGTTGAAGGATGCTACTGCATGCCCAACGCTGCCTTAAAAGGAGCTTTAGAGACGTTAACCAAAAATTACAAATACATACTAATAGATTCGCCAGCAGGTCTCGAACACTTAAACAGGCGAATAACCTCGAAAGTGGATGATATATTCGACATCGTCGACCCTTCAAAAAAATCCTTCCATCATATTGAAAGGGCTTACCGCATCGCGAAAGAAGTGAAAATAGAGTTTAAAAACTTCTACATTATTGGCGGGTTCAGATTCCCAGAAGAACTGAAAGAAAAAGCTGGAGAAAATTTAAAACTAGAATATTTGGGGAAAATAGCCCGTGATGAAAAAGTGGAAGAATATGTTCTCGCAGGAAAATCATTGTTAGATCTGCCCCCTAATTCTCCAGCTTACATTTCCGTAAAAAATATCATGGAAAAAGCCGGTTACACATAACATCAATCCTTATTGATTATAATATGCTTCTACAAAAAATAGAAAATCCTTCTAGAAAAGCTTAAAATAACGCAATGATAATGTTAAATCTTCAAAACCTTTGGGTGTTATAGTTGAATAGAAAAAATGTCCATTTAAAAATTGGGGAACTAAAGGCAGACATAGGCCTTCTGAAAAACCTTGAAATTTCCATCGGCAAAGTCGTCGAGGAAAAATGGGAGGAACCCATGGGACCAACACCTTTTCCGTCGTTAACAGCGTTACGAGAATGGGACTTCAAACTTCTCCAACGCTACAAACCTTTTTATTTGCCCTTCTGTGATGTATGTTGCCTTTGTACTTTTGGAAAATGCGACTTAACCGGAAACAAACGTGGAGCATGCGGAATAAACATGGCAGCTCAGCAATCGCGAATAGTGCTTTTGGCTTGCTGCATCGGAGCAGCAACCCACATTGGCCATGCACGCCACCTGGTTGAACATTTAATAGAAAAATTCGGTCGCAGACATCCCGTTGATGTGGGCGGAGTAAACGTTGAAGTAGAGGCCCCAGTCACCCGTCTAGTTTGCGGTATAAAACCAGAAACACTCGGCGACCTTGAGGTTGCACTTGACTACTGTGAAAACCAGCTTACACACTTACTTTCCATAACTCACACGGGTCAGGAAGGAAACAATCTTGACTTTGAGTCAAAAGTTTTCCATGCGGGGATGATTGATCAAGTTGGAATGGAAATAGCCGACCTAGCGCAGATTTCTGCATATGAATTTCCAAAGGCCGATCCTGAAGCTCCATTGATAGAACTTGGCTTCGGAGCAATAGACATACAAAAACCAGTTATTCTATGCATAGGCCACAACGTGCCTCCAGCAATAGGAATAGTTGACTACTTAACTGAAAATGGCTTACAAGGTGAAGTTGAAGTTTGCGGTTTATGCTGCACAGCACATGACATAACAAGATATAACCCAAAAGCAAAAATTGTGGGACCTATTTCTTGGCAGCTACGTTTCGTTAGAAGCGGGGTTCCAGACGTTGTGATTGTTGATGAACAATGTATACGCACAGACATACTTCTGGAGGCTCAAAAAGTTAAGGCCCCCTTTATTGCAGCAAGCGAGAAGAACTGCCAAGGTCTCGAAGACAGAACCCATGATCCCCCAGACGAAATAGTGAAAGATCTGGTCACCGGAAAAGTTCCAGGCGTTCTCATCTTAGATCCAGAGAAAGCAGGCGAAGTGGCTGTTAGAGTTGCTTTAGAAGTTATGCCTAAGAGAAGAAAATTCAAGGTTATTCCTAATGTTGAAGATATAATTGAAGGAGCAAAACGTTGCAGACAATGCAATAAGTGTAGAAGAGCATGTCCCAATGACTTGCCGATTCCAGAAGCAATAAAGGCAGCGGCTGAAGGAAACTTAGAGAAACTTAACGAGTTATATGATGCATGTATAGGCTGTGCAAGATGCGAGCATGCTTGCCCAGAAAAAATACCCATCCACAATTTCATAGTGAAAGCCGCTGAGAAAAAAATGAAAGCAGAAACCTTTAAAGTTAGAGCCGGGAGAGGTCCAATCCAGGATGTCGAAATAAGAAATGTAGGCGGTCCAATAGTTTTAGGTGAAATCCCGGGTGTAGTAGCCCTTGTTGGATGCGCCAACTATCCAAATGGCGGAAAAGAGATAGCTGAAATGGCTATGGAATTTGCAAAGAGGAGATACATTGTTGTAACCTCGGGTTGTGCCGCCATGTCAGCTGGCATGTACAAGAACGAAGAAGGAAAAACACCTTACGAAATTCATTCGGGAGATTTTGATGCTGGCGGCATTCTTAATGTAGGTTCATGCGTTTCAAACCCCCATATAGCGGGAGCAGCAATAAAAATCGCAAGCATATTTGCAAAACGTAAATTACG
>CBETPM010000159.1:0-3056 GCA_965538135.1 Candidatus Bathyarchaeota archaeon | reverse complement strand
CTGGTCAGCAAGCGCCTTTTGCTTCTCAAGCCTACAGTATTTTGCTGTCACGGAAAAGGGAGCGTAATCCGTTTAAAGCTCCGCTTTTGTTCACAATATGCGTTGACTATCACAAGTTTGAACAGATAATGACGCGGAGAGGCTGGAAGCTTGTGACAAACGATTTGGTTCTTCTTTTCTTTGGAATCCAAGATGCAGCTTTGATGGCTGAGAACATGGTTGTTGCAGCCCGAAGTTTAGGGCTTGGAAGTTGCTTCTTGGGAAGTGCCATGTTCCGAGCTGACAAAATAGCGCAAGAATATCGTTTGCCTCCGAAAGTTTTTCCGTTAGTGCAGTTAGCCATGGGATATCCTGCAGAAGACCCTCCGCCAAGACCCCGCTATCCAATGGAATTCACCCTTTTTGAGGATCAGTATCCAGAACTGACTGAAGAAATGATACGCAAGGCTATGCGAGCCATGGATGAAGGATACCTCGCTCAGAACTACTATAAAAAGCGAAACGCAAAAATACCGTTAAAAGGAGAACGAAAGGAAACATACACTTATGACAATTATAGTTGGACAGAACATATCTGCAGAAAATGGGGGCAATGGTTCCCAGACCCAAAAGAACTTTTGGAACAACTTGAAAAACGTGGCTTCCAAATCACCATTACAAGAAGCAAATGATCGCTAAGTCTTTCATCTCAAGCGTAACGTAATGTCTCCAGACAGAAAGCGTTTCACGGTTCCGTCATCAAGCTTCAAAATTAACGAACCATCTTCCTCCACGTTTAACGCTGTGCCAGTCCACTTCTGGCTATCACTTAACACTTCTACCTGACGCCCTAGAAAACTTGCAAGCTTTTTCCACTCCTCCAAAATTTGCACAAACCCACCTTGCAAGAAACAAGTGTAAAGGTTTTCAAGTTTCTCCAACAGTTTTTTAAAAATCTGTTCCCTCTTGACTTTTTTGCCCAGCACGTCATGTAGTGAAATTACACTTTTCTGTAGCTCTTCGGGAAAAGTCTCTCTTACGTTAAAGTTTGCGTTGACACCTATACCTAAGACCACAAATTTCAAGTGTTCACCCATGCTACTCATTTCCGCCAGTATTCCACAAACTTTCTTATTGTCAACCATAACATCGTTGGGCCATTTGGTCTCCACTTTTAAACCGTATAAATCGCGTAGGGTTTCGGCAACTGCCAAACTGGCAACAAAAACAAGTTTTACAGCGTCGCTAACCCTTATTTCCGGCTTAAGAATTATCGAGAAGTATAATCCGCCATGGGGCGAAATCCATGTGCGTCCGAGCCGCCCCTTACCAGCAGACTGTTTCTCTGCTAGGACAACTGTTCCTTCATCTGCCCCGTAGTTAGCCAGCTTTTTAGCGAAATCGTTTGTTGATGTAATCTCACGTAGAAAAACTATTTTTCTCCCAAAATTTTTAGTGTTCAAGCCTTCCTGCAGCTTATTAGCATCTATTTTTGCCACCAGCTACATTTCTAATCTTTTAGGATATGATAAGAGGTTAAGTAATAAATTATGTAGGTCGATGCTGCCAGTAGAAACGGAAAAGTAAAACCCCACCGTGCAATAAGAAAGCCTGATAAAGCTAGGCTTAAAGTTTCACCTATGTGTAGCCCCATCATCAAGAGGCCGATGTCTGTTCCGTAAGATTCTTTATCACAGATTTTTGAGAGGATGCCTTCTTGTCCTATGGGAGACATGCCTTCGATAAAGCCGAAAATAATCCCTAAAGAAGCCGCGTATACGGAGCCTAAAAATCCCAGCAATGAAAACGTGATAGTGGTTAATATTCCGTTCCAGAGGATAAACTGTCTTATTTTGGTGGATTTGGAGAAAAGGAGTGAGGAAAAGCCAGCTAATAAAATTTGTGTGCCGATGATTAGGCCTATAGCTTCAGCGCTGAAACCGTTTTTATCTAGAAATAGGGGTATGATGAAACCGCTGCGGAAACCATAAGATAAGCCTATCACAAAGAATAAGACTAGGAAAATTTTGAAGATTTTCGTTTTCTTTCTGAAATCTAAGAAGCGAAGTGCTTTATCCATGCTGAATTGTGCTTTTCTTTCACTAACAATAAAAAGAGAGAGAAAAATTGTGGAAAGACCTAAGATTGCGCAAATAAGCATGGTTCCCTCGAAAAGGAACAATACAACAAGAAAGCCAGCCATCAAACTTCCAAAAGCATAGCTTACGTAAACTGTGCTTCTCAAATGAACCAGAATTCTCCAACGTCCTCTACTTCTCTCCAGTAAGAAAGCGCGGTTTACAGCCCACAAAGCACCTTCCTTTGTTCCTTCTGCAACTTTGCCGAACAAAAACTCCAGTGGCGTGCTGGCAAGATAGTAGATTATGCTGGAAATAAATCCTAAAGCTCCATTGGAAAAGAAAAATGGTTTTCTGCCCCAAAAATCGGAGAGGGTGGCAAAGATTATTCTTCCAAGCTGCATTATTAATGGCATGGCTGCGAAAACCAGTCCTATAACAGCAATGTCGATGTTTCTTTCTTTCATCATTAAAGGCACAACTACGCCAATAAATCCACTGGCAAAAGAGTGAAAAAACTGGATTAAAAGCACGATTCTGGTTTGACTTATTCTTTCCATTCGGAAAACTTCTTTTCAAAGCAACATGCTTAAAGGCGTTACTCTTAGTCTATTGCGTTATTTTCATCACGAGCTCCAATAGAACACCCTTAGTGCTTTTCGGATGGATAAAAGCAATTTTGGCTCCTTCCGCGCCTTCTCTGGGCGTATCATCTACCAGCGTAACACCATTTTCTTTAAGCCTTTTCATAACTTCTTCAATTTGGCTGACTCTGACAGCGAAATGGTGGATGCCTTCGCCGCGGCTTTCTAAAAACTTTGAAATTGGGCTGTCAACTCCCAAAGGTTCTAAAAGTTCAATGTTGGTTTCGCCTCCGCTGGAGAGGAAGGCAACTCTAACTTTGCGCTCTTTCAGAACATGGATGCCTTCAAGTTTAAAACCTAAAACGTCGCGGTAAAGGCTAATAGCCTCGTCTAAATTTTTTACGGCTATGCCTAT
>CBETPM010000158.1:0-3071 GCA_965538135.1 Candidatus Bathyarchaeota archaeon | reverse complement strand
TAGAACAACACTTTGGCTAAATTGCACCATAAGAAAATTAACTACTAAGAAATATATAACCTAGACTAATTCGCACATGTTCACTCTTTCTTTAGTTCATCAAGCGTCTTTGCTGACAAAAATGACTTGAGAGTAACATACCAGCGTCCTTGAATTCCTTTTATTCTTTGGCCACTTTTGATTGGATGTCTAAGTTTGGTTCTCCATTCGAATTCAAAACGATACTTTCCATCTTTTCTTCTTTCTGTCTTCTTATCATCGATTTTCGCGAATCGATCTATAGCTCCGACAGGTTTCTTTAGGTAAAGGGCTAAATACTGTGGAAATCTCGATTCGTCAATAGCAATCCACCCCTAGCACTTCTCTTTCCAAAAGGTCTCTTCAGCCCACTTGGGTCGTGCACTCGCAACAATGACTATCTCAGAGGGGTTGTAATCAAGAGCAACCACGGGAATTCCATGTATTCTATCTACTGAGAAGACCGCACTAACAATAAGATCAACTTTGCTTTCGTCATGATAGTGCTGTAAGAAATGGCGTGCGTCAAGCTCAGCCTCTACACATTTAACCGAACCATCTTTCATAATGCAAACGTAGTCTGGGGTGACTTCTTGACTTAGCTTAATAGACTTCATACTGAATCTGTCAAGATTTTTCTCAAAAAATTTTCTGAATTGGGCTTCATTTTTGAATTCGACAACCTTCTTGGCCATGGAATTCCTCAATTAGTTTTCTGTTGAATGAAGGGTTTATATGTTTATAAATTTCTAAGCCAATGCAAAAGCAGAGCGTTAACAAGTTCTTGGAACAGAAAAAAGGGGAGTTTGCGGGGGATATCACCACTTCAATTTGTTAGAAGCCATAAAAGACTAACCGTGAGCGTAAAAAACTACTTTTGCTTACCTGCGTTTTTCAGAATTAACAGCCAATACTGGTTGTCTACAAGACAAATATAAGCCAGATGCACAGCCTCACCGTTGTTGCTTGGATGTCAACAGTTTCCAATATTTGCAGGGTGGAAAATCGGCTGTGACTGTGACAAAAAATTCGAGAATAAACACAGTGAACACATGGATTAACGATATCTATTATGTACGCTCCATTTTTAGCACACGAAATTGCTAGGGTTCCTGTTCCAACGCCTACTTCGAACACCGATCTTTTTTGAATGAAGCGCGATGCTATTTCATCCTTAACCCGTCGTGCATTTCCGAAAGTAAGTAGATTAATCCCGATATCGCAGTCTTTTAGAAGATTGTAGCAGCTTCGTCAGCATGTAACTGCACCTGTATTTGTACACAACGGGTAACTTTGGGAGAACAAAGGTTTATGTGCAAGAAAATGGAAAAACTTAGAAGTGCATATTTTAGCATTTAGTGTGGGTGATTATGGAAAGAGTTTGGGAAGAGTTAAGGAAAATTGAAAATGAAGCGGAGCGTATTCATTCTGAGGCTTTGAGAAAGTCAGAAGAGATAATTACCATTGCTAAGGAGGAAGCTGAAAAGCTGGTTTCAGATTCGAGAAAGCATGTTGAGGAGGAAGCAGATGAACTGCTAAATAGATATATGAGGAAAGCCAGTAAAGAACGCGAGGACGCGTTAAAGAAAAATGAAAAGGTCATTAAAGAGTTGAGGACAACCGTGGAAAAACGTATTAACGAAGCTGTAAAAACCATTTTTGATGCTGTGTTGGGGAAAATCGAAGTTTGAGCCAAGCAAAATTGTATTCTAACGTTTTAGTCAAGGTTGGAGTTGAGAGAAGCCATCTACTTAGTAAGGATAAGTTAAGGGCGTTAACAGAATGCAAAAGCTTGGATGAGTTTGCTTCGGAATTAAGAGAAACGATCTATGAAGAAAAGTTAGCGAAGATTACGCTGCCATACACATCAAAGGACTTTGAGAGAGTATTCCGAGAAAATCTTATTGAAGTCGATTGTAAAATAGTGAAGAATTCTCCCGAAAGTGTTTCTCAATTTCTTAAAATGTGGCTTCTGAAATTCGAACATGAAAACATCAAGACTATTTTAAGAGCAGCCAGTGTTGGATTGCCATATGAAAAAATAATAAGTAGAATCTACATGTCGGTGGAAAATTTTCTAGGAATGCAAGATATCATTGCGAAAGCCGCTACGGCTATTAATGTAAGATCTGTTGTTGACGTCTTAAAAACTACAGTTTATCGCCCTTTCCTGATTGTTGGGCTTCGAAAATATGAAGAAACAGGGTCAATAAAGTTTTTTGATGTCCTACTTGACAAAATGTTTTATGAACAACTTGGAGAAATCTTTAAAAATCTGCCTAAAAAAGAACAGAACCATGCTTTCTTCTATGTAAGCATGGAAACTGATGGATTTGCTCTTCTAACAATTCTTCGAGCTAAAATTTTGAATTATGATTCACATTGGATAAGGATGGCGATTCCACGTAATTTTTACAAGGTTTCGGAACAAACAATTGAAGCTTTATTAACGGCAGATGATTTTGAATCTGCATTCAACATTGTTAAGCAAAGTTACTACAATAGATTTTTTGTGAAAGCTGGAACTCCAGAAGAAACTGTCTCTGCGGCTGAGAAAGCATTCAGAAAAGCCATGCTTGAGCATGCGAAAAAGACGAAAGTTGGCGACTTATTTAACGTTGGGACACCTATTGGTTTTATGGTGCAGAAAGAAGTTGAAGTATTTAATCTGACAGCTATAAGTTTGGGAATAGAATACCGTTGGAAACCGGATGATACTTTACGTTTACTTCTTCTTTAAATTTTACTCTTTTTTGAGCACAGTTACCGTGTGAAGACAATTTTTGTATATATGTAGTTCTGCCTGAAAGGACTAAATTTAACTCCCGTCCCTTGATAGAATTTGCTGAACCATTCGTAAAAGTGAAGCCTAAGAGTGTGAATAAAGACTATTAAACCTTCAAAAGCCATCGCAAACATGTTTCCCCCAACGATGATTAAAGCGCCTAGAACTGTTCCAAAAACTGGTGTTGGCAAAACCATGTCTGAAATGGTGTAAGTTACGAGAAGCAAAGCCCAATGAGCCATTAAAAGAGCTAGAATTCGCGCGTAAG
>CBETPM010000157.1:0-3110 GCA_965538135.1 Candidatus Bathyarchaeota archaeon | reverse complement strand
GATACATCAGACAAGAATCCAAAAATGCAAAAGAAACAGAAACAAACATCAAAAACTACGAAAAAGCTTGCTGAAAAACCTGGAAGAAATCTACAAAAACCTCAGCCGTAAACGACCACTAAAAACGATTATGCTTAGAGCCATCCTCCTACCAGAAGAAGAATTGGGTGAAAAAGAGAAGAAGGAACTTGAAGAGACACCAAATGAAATACTGCAAGGCTCAAGAGTAAATCTTGAAGACCTGATCTTTTATTAACGTGCGGTATACCATCTCGTCTTAAGATTTTCTATCTCTTTGAAGTGAGGATCGTCCGAAACCACAGGGCATCCGCGAACTTGAGCCGTGGCCGCGATTACACTATCGGCCATGGGCATCTTACGCCTACTCCTCAGCTCCGCACTTCTCACAGCAGTCTCGTAATCTACATCCACAACAACGAAATCTCTGCGTATTGCCTCGCTCCTCAGGGTTGCCACCTCTCTGCCCTCCCTTTCCAAAGTGATACGATGGATCTCATGAATCGTCAACGCGGAAACCATCCTCTCTCTTACAGCTCTCAGGTCTTCCTTAAGCCTTCTCAGAAGACCTGCGTCGTCAGAGTAGAAGTACTCCACGAAAAAACGGGTGTCATACACGCTCCTATCAGGCATCCTCCTCCCTCATCTGGTCCAACATTCTCTTTAACTCTTCCACATCACCCTTTCCAGCGCCGCTCCCCGCAAGGTCGAATATGCCAGGCAGCTTCCTTACCACAATATTTCCCCCCACCTCCACCACCTCAACCTTGGAACCCTCCTCTATCCCAAACTTCCTCCTCAACTCCACGGGTATAGTTATCTGTCCTTTCCTAGTAACCGAAACTTCAGTCATACTTCACCAGAGTAGAACTTAAAAAAAGTACTACTTAAACTTTCTCCCTCCCCTTGTTCTATTTCCGCCCACATTATAGTGTTCAATAAAATCTTGTAATAATTTGCGTAATAGAATCCCTGCCCCTTTAGCAATATGCATATGTAGCATATAAGAATTATAATATCTGTGATTGTTATGACCACCATATCAGTTACAGATGATGTGAAGGAAAAACTGCTGAAGATAGCCTCAGAACTTCAAATAAAGCTTCGAAGACGGGTTAATCTTAACGAGGCTATCCGTTTCTTGATAAGTGAGAGGGAAAAGAAACCATGGTTGCTGGATGAAGCTTGCAAGCCTACGCCTGAGGTTGAGGAGGCTTTTAAAGAACTGTACGTGGAGAGAAAACTCGATGAAAAAAGGCTTAAGCGGAAGATTGGCGTTAGACACAAGCGCACTGATTGAGCTAACATTCTTAACACCAGCCGGCTTTAAACTAAAGGAAGCCCTAAAAGACGGGCTTGTTGAAGCCTACACAACAGAGTTAAGCATCACCGAGCTCAGATACGTACTCTGCCGAAGGCTAGGTTCAACCGAATCGAACGAAAGAGCGGATAAACTCTTGGCTTCAGGATACATCTCTGTTGAGGACACAAGCCCCCTCATAGCCGACGCCTCAAGATACAAATGTGAAAGAGCCATCTCACTAGCAGACTGCTTCTGCTTAGCGCTAGCCCGTAAATCCTTTTGCAGAGCCCTTTTCGCAAGAAAAGAAAAAGACCTTGTTAGGGAAATGCAAAGAAAACCCTTTGACGTAGAAATACTTTTCCTCGAAGACTACAAATAAATACACCAAGCTTAAGAGGATATCCTCCTGCTTTCCCAACGCGTGTTCAGCTGGCCAGTTAACAGGGTTCTATGATAGCTGACGAAAATAAAATTTCCTAGCATAGGAAAGGTTAATAAATAGTTAAGGTGTACGAATTATTAGGAAACAAAATGTGGATTCCCAGATGGCTGGGCGAGTGCTACTCAAGACTTTACATAAAATTTGATAAAGAACTCTTCACCTTTCAGGAGGCAAAAGAAACATTAAAATTTGAGGAGGGCAAACTCTCCGTCGCCTTCAGCCAACTTCACCAAAAAAGGCTCCTACTAATTTTCAACCGCGGAAAACCCAGACAGTACAGGCTTCTAGACCCCGAAAACTTCGTTTTCCTAGCCTCAGAAAACATAAAAAACATCCACAAAATATCCCAAGAAAGATATCTCAAGCTACTACTCGACTGCCTCCAAATAACCCTAAAAAAACTGAAACCAGAATCCTTCGCAGTCTACGGATCCATAGCACGGGGAACAGCCGAAAAAACCAGCGACATCGACATACTCCTCATATCAGAATCCCTCCAAGGAAGCCTAGCCTCCAGAATGGAGAAACTCTACACCATAGAGCAAAGCCTAAAAGAAGAACTGAAATGGCTCAGAAAACATCAAATCTACACAACCCTAAGCTTCTACCCACTGAAAAAAACAGAAGCCCAAAGGCTGCCCCTCCTATTCCTAGATCTAACAGAAGAAGCCATAATCCTCTACGACAAAAACAGCTTCCTCGAAACCACCCTCCTAAAACTCAAGACAAAACTGTTAACCCAAGGCGCCAAAAAAATAGTCATAAACCAAAAAAACTGGTACTGGGACCTAAAACCCAACTACAAATTCGGTGAAAAAATTGAAATTGCTTAAAATCGCCAAAGCCTACCTCCGCCAGGCCAAAGCTCGACTAAAAGACGCTAAAGAAGCCCTCCTTGAAGCAAACTACCCCTACGCCGTAAGACTAAGCCAAGAATGTGTAGAACTATCCCTCAAAGCCGTACTAAAAGCAGTAGGAATAGAATATCCAAAAATCCACGACGTCTCCGACATAATACTCGACTTTAAAGACAGATTTCCGAAATGGTTCAAAACAGAAACAGAATTCCTCTACCAATCAAGCAAAATACTAGTCAAAAAAAGAGAACTAAGCCTATACGGAGGCGAAGAAGCCTTTCTAACCCCAGAAGAAGTCATCGGCAAAAAAGACGCACAAGACTCCACCAAAAGAGCAGAAAAAACCTACCAGCTATGCGAAAAACTCATAACACAAATTGAGGAAAAACAGCAACCATAAACCACACAAAAACCGATTATGAAATCTTTTCAGCGACTCGTTTCAAACACCCATACAGACGCCAAACTTAGACATTTAATGAAAGCCAAC
>CBETPM010000156.1:0-3112 GCA_965538135.1 Candidatus Bathyarchaeota archaeon | reverse complement strand
TAAAAGAGATAGAAACTAAGGAAAAAGCGGAGAACTATCTGAAAGAGAAAACGAATGAAATAATCAGGAAATACAAACTAAAAATTCCACAAGAATCCATTGACAAACTAACATACTACGTTGTAAGAGATTTTCTAGGCTATGGAAAAATCGATCCCTTAATGAGAGACCATTTAATAGAGGATATTTCCGCTGATGGCGTCAACATACCAATATATGTTTGGCACCGAATCTACGAATCCCTGCCCACGAACATCCTTTTCAAAAACGAAACAGAGCTGAACTCTTTCATAATACGCCTTGCATACCTAGCAGGAAAAAACATTTCGCTAGCATCACCCATACTAGACGCTTCCCTTCCAGACGGTAGCCGCATCCAACTAACCTATGGCAACGAAGTTACAAGAAGGGGCTCAACCTTCACTATCAGACGCTTTAGAGTGGACCCCTTAACAATTTCAGACCTGATTGCCTTCAACACGCTTTCTTCGGAAATGGCTGCCTACTTATGGTATGTAATCGAAAACAGAGCTTCTGTCCTAGTTGCTGGCGGAGTAGCCTCTGGAAAAACCACCATGCTAAACTGTCTCTCCATGTTCATAAAGCCTGAAATGAAAATAGTAAGCGTAGAAGACACCCAAGAATTGAACCTTCCCCACGAAAACTGGATACCTTCGGTTGTAAGGCTGGGCTTTGGACATGAAGACAAAAAAGGAGGTACCATAACACTCTTTGACTTGCTTAAGGCCGCAGTTAGACAGAGACCAGATTACATTATTGTAGGCGAGGTTCGCGGAGAAGAAGCCTACACGCTTTTTCAAGCTATGGCTACAGGCCACCTCGGAATGAGCACAATACACGCAGAGTCGGTTGAGGCTGTCATCAACAGGCTTGAGTCAGAGCCCATGAACATTCCTAAGAATCTCATAGCCATGACAGATGTCATCATGGTTATGGCTAGAACAGAGATTGAAGGAAAACCCGCCAGAAGGGTGAGAACAACCGCTGAAATCGCAGAGGTGGATCCAAAAACACGGGAGATACTAACAGAAGAGGTTTTTCGGTGGAATGCGAAGCAAGACACGTTTGTCTTTTCTGGACATAGCGCACTCTTGGAAAAGCACATGAAAAAGTTAGACCTTAACGAGGAAGATGTTAGAAGCGAGCTTCGTCGCAGAAAAACTGTTTTGGAGTGGATGGTTCATAAGGGAATTCGCCGCCACATAGAGGTTGCAAATGTTATTCGGGAATATTACATTAACCCAAACCGTGTCTTCCAAAAGGCAAGAGTTGGGCTGAAGTGAAAAGCAAAATATTAGAAAAAATCAAAGAAATTCAGACAAGCTTCCAACAAATTTTTAGGCTACCCTTTCAAAAAACCTCAGAAATCACTACAGAAAAAACGAAAAATGCATCAAAAGGGCTTCACTCATTCGCCTACCAAGTAATTGGTGAGAGAATTAGACGGATTTTCCCCCTTTTCAGAGATTTAGATGTTAACCTGCAAAGGGCTGGAATAAAGATAAATTTCAAAGCCTATGTCAGCCTAGCGGTTTTCGCCACAATTGTAACAGCCTTAGCTACTCTCGCCTTTATACCCTGTCTCTTGGCTTTCGCTTTCCACATTCCAGCATTTCCAGCAATCCTATTTGGAATTGGCGGAAGCCTCTTTGCATGCGCCTTTTCCGTCGCAGGCTTTTATGTATATCCAATTTACCGCGCTGACAAACTTAAAAGAGAGTTGGAGGACGAGTTGCCCTTCACCACAGGGTACATGGCGATTCTCGCAAGTGCGGGTGTCCCACCAGAAAAAATCTTCTACTCTCTTTCAAATCTCAGCGTGCCACTGGCGGTGTCTAATGAGGCAAAAAACATTGTTACAGACATAAACCTGTTCGGCTTAGACGTAATTTCAGCCCTGGAAAAAGCCTCCAAAAGAACCCCTTCAGCAAAATTCCATGAAATGCTAGAAGGTTTCATTTCCACAATCCATTCAGGCGGCAATTTAGCAGCCTATCTCCGTCAAAAATCGAGGCAATATATGAAGCTTAAGAGGATAAGCATGAAAAAGTTTTCAGACACCTTATCGATTCTCGCCGAGGTCTATGTGGCTTTACTTGTTACGGGTCCTCTGCTTTTGGTTATAATGTTGGCGGTTATGGCAATGATGGGCGGCGGCATGTTAGGAGGAATATTGGCTCCTGACCTTATTCTTAACTTGCTTGCGTATGTTGGGATACCCTTAGCCTCCATAATGTTCCTAATAATATTGGATTCAGTATCACCTACATGGTAAGGAACATGCCAAAAGTAGAGGAAAAAGAGAAAAAATTCGCTTGGGTCACCTCCGTTTCATTAGCTGTCCTCCTAATAATTTTTGGATACATAATGTCTGGATTCACGCCCAATCTTGACGAATTCTTCTTTTTCGCAACTATAATCGCCATTTTTCCTCCAACAATACTAAACTACATTGATTATAAATGGAGAAGGGACGTAGACACTCATTTGCCAGACCTTTTCCGAAGCATAGTTCAAGCCCAAGAGACTGGAATGACGCTTCCTCAGGCTTTGGAAGAAGCCTCCAAAAGAGAGTATGGACCGCTAACGGCGGAGTTGAGAAAAATGAACGCCCAGATTTCCTGGGGTATGACCTTTGAAGAAGCCCTTTTAACCCTTGGAAAACGCGTCAACACCTTTTTGATGCAAAGAACAGTGCCATTGATTATTGAGGCTGGCCGTTCTGGTGGACACGTAGAAAAAGTTTTTGACCCTACTGGCAAGTTTGTGCAATCCACCCTTCTGCTGGATAAGGAGAGAAGAAACCAGACACGCCCATACATCGCCATAATCTATGTAGCGTTCTTCGTCTACCTATTCACAATAATACTGCTTTTCAAGTCCTTCTTCGTAAGCATAGAAGGACTACCGCTACTTGGAAGCGCGGTCATGGCGCCTAAAGAAATTCAACGAATGTTTTTCCACATGACGGCAATCCAAGCATTCTTTGGAGGTTTGGTTGCTGGAAAGATGGGTGAGGGATCAGTAGACGCTGGATTAAAGCACAGTTTGACAATGATGCTTTGCGGCTACGTAGCCCTGAAACTGTTTC
>CBETPM010000155.1:0-3118 GCA_965538135.1 Candidatus Bathyarchaeota archaeon | reverse complement strand
AAAGCCGCATCCAACTTGCACTCCTCCAACATCGAAGAGAAACAGTAACAAACACTATAGAAAAGCTTGAAAGAGAATTAAAAGACGCCAAAAACCTTTTAGAAGAAACTATGAAAAAGGCGGAACAAACTGGGCCTAGAATCGCTGTTGTGAAAGGTATAGGTGAAATTCTTGACGAAATAAGAATTACAGATGGACACCTGGTAGCTCTTGCAGACGTTTCCGAAGACATAGAACGCATGTATGAATCTTACTCAAAACTTTACCTAGAACTTAAAGAAAAAGCGCAACAAGTCGCAGAAAATAGAGAAAAAGCCTTAGAAGAAGTTAAAACGAGAATGCAGAATTGGCGTACAGTAATCCAAAGCATCCTTGAGCGTGTAAATCTTGAGTATCAGAAAATTTTGGCTCAAGCCCAAGCTGTCGGAGAGGTAAAACTTGTCAATGGGCATGACATAGAAGCTGCCGGACTTGAAATCCTAGTGGGATTTAAAGGTGGAAAACCAGTTTCCTTAAACGCCTACACACAAAGTGGGGGAGAAAGAACAACAGCAACCATGAGCTTTCTATTAGCTCTGCAAAAGCATGTCCGCTCTCCCTTCCGTGCTGTAGACGAATACGACATCCACATGGATCCCAAAAACCGCGAGTTAATCGCAAAAATGCTTGTTTCCATGATAAAGGACGCTAATGCTCAATACATTGTAATTACGCCGAGCCAGGTAACATTTACAGAGGAAGAAGCCAACATAATAACGGTTCAAAACGTTGAAGGAAAATCTGTTGTCAGAGGAGTCGCCTAACAATGTCCAAGCGAGACAGAATAAAAATTGGCAGAGAGAAACTTCAACGTATAATTGAAATGTGCAAGTCTGTGGAAGAGCGTTCCCTTGACCCTTTTCTACTAGATGTAGACGAAACAGTAAAAACCATTAAAGCATTTTTCCCTAAATGGAAAATTCCAGAAGACTTATGCTTGGATGCTGAAGCTCTTCACCATTTAGCCTCGGTAATAAAACTTCAAAGCGAATGGGTTAAACACCGCTCCACTTCGCTTTACACAGACCCTTTTCTGTTAACAGAGAAGCTCACTCGCATAGAAAAAGAGGAGATAGTTGAAATCCTCTTCAAAGCTTGGCATCCCATAGTGGAAATGGAACAGATTTCGCTTCACAGCCTCGCAGAAGCCCTAAGATATTGGGAAAGCCTCTTGCCCCTAAATGAGAGATGGCAAGAATTTCAACAATCAGAAATTCAAACAAGCCTCGCCACAAGAGAAGAACTCATAAGACGGAGAATTTTGCGGGAAAAAGCTTTTTCTGAAGAACTTGAAAGTTTCTGGCGAGAACTAAAAGACAAAGTAAAAGAAAAAGGCGTAGAAGGAAAAATTCGCTACTGGGACTTTGTAGGCGCAGAAACCTATGAAAAAACAGTTCGCAGAGCATTTCTAACAAGCTTTCTAGTAACCTATGGATACGCATCACTGGAAATTCAGTCCTTAGAAGAGGAAATCTTCATCAAACCAAACGAAAAACCAACAACGGCAAAAACAAGTAAAAAACAGCTGGTTTCTATACCCATAGCCATCACGGCAGAAGAATGGACAAAATGGAAAAAGGCGAACTATAATGCGTAGAAGAAAAGGCTATTACGCAAGTAAAATGAAAAGGGCTGTTCACCTGCTCTTTTACAAAAGACATGCAAAACCCGGAGTGAAAGGCTGGGAACTTCGAAAAGCTCTGGGCACAGACTACCCCAAAGTTTTGAAAATCCTAGACAATTACCTAAAGGCTTTAGACTTGCAGGTGAAAACCATTTTTGAAGAAGAAAAGCCTGTTGAAAAACCCACCCTAGAACAGTTGGACAAAGCAAGATTCTACATAGCCTTAAGAGGAGAGCTAACCCCCAAAGAAGCTAAGATGGTAGGATGGCGCATAGACGATTTGGCAGGTTTAGCCATCACCCTCGCCTATATAATCTCCAAAAAGGGAAAGGCTCCGCGAAAAGAAGTAGAAGAACTACTCCGCGACAAATTGCCTGGATGGAAAGTTGGCTTAAACATTGACCGCTACATTAGATATGGATATTTAACACAGGATGAAAATGAACAGCTTTATTTAGACTGGAGGACGAGAGCCGAAATAGACCAGAGAGCCTTCATAGACATGTTATTATCGAAGTAGAATCCGCCATTTTAGGGGCAGCAAAGTTTATATTTATCCATCTATATTTGATATTTATCGAATTAAAATCGAGAATTATAAAAGACTAATGGAGGAACAGGTATTGTCGGAAGAATTTAAAGAAGAAATTGAAAAACTCCGGGAAGAAATAGCCCGTTTAAAGGAACAACTAGGAAACTTAGCAGAAAATAAAGAAACGAAAAGAAGACATGGCATATACATCGACATTGGCAATCGTGTAAGAGACTATGTTGAAGATATTATGGAATGCGTAGTGGAAGGCATCCATGGCGAACTCGAAAAATCCGTTCTAATAGGACCAAGAGGCGTAAAAATAATCAAAAGAAGAGAACCATTAATCGAAGAAAAAGAGGCAGAGGCAACCCTTTCAAAAACCGCAGAAATAATGAGCGCCCTAGGACATGAACACCGATTAAAAATACTAAAAGAGTTAATGAGAGGAGGGAAATACATTAATGAGCTACAAGAAAAACTTCCGGAGATTACAACAAGCACCCTTTCAAGCCACCTAAAAGTGCTTGAAGAAGCTGGACTGGTTGTTCAAGAAAAAGTGAGAGGACGATACCTAATTACAATGCCTGGAAGAGCAGCCTACAAAATGGCAATCAGAACAGCTAAATTTCTAGAAAAGGGGGAAGCATAGGATGATATGGGATAAGTATCAAGTTGACAGAAATGTTTTGAAAGTTTCTCAGGATTTAACTTTATGGAATTCAGAAAAAGGAGTAGTGAAAATTAATCAAGGCTCTTTAGCTGTTCCAATAAAACAGGATGCCCAGAGAAAGGGTTACATATTTCATGGAGAAGGTAAGCTTATTTTAGACACAATAGTGGAAACCGAAGAAGGGGCTATAGGTAAACCCATTGAAGAAGAGCTTCAAGAACCATTCTTAATGTTAGGTGATACTGAAAAA
>CBETPM010000154.1:0-3128 GCA_965538135.1 Candidatus Bathyarchaeota archaeon | reverse complement strand
CCAATAAGTTAGTGTGCCACGGTTACGCTCGTGTTTCCGCTTGATATTATTGCGGTTCCACTGTTTTGGCTTTTCTGCCCGGTTTTGGTGTTAAATATTTTGTATTGGTCGTTTGCATTTAATGTTCCTGAAAAGGTTGTGTTTTCCCACATGTGGAGTTCATAACGGTCTATGCTTCCGTTTGCTAGGAGTAGTCCTCCTTTATTGTTGTCCATTGTTTTTCCTCTGATGTAGCATCCTGCCGTTGAGCGGGTTGCATTGCCCATTTCTATTCCGTATCCGCCATTATGGTAGAATACGCCGTCCAGATATACGTCGTGAGCTAGAACTATAACTCCGCTTTGACCGTTACTTTCAGATACGATGTTGTGAAATATTACAGGAGCATCAATGTAGAAGCCTGCTTGTTTGTTTCCGTAGGCGTGTAAATTTACGCCTTGGCATCCGCCGCCTCCCCAGCATGCAAAGCCGACAAGACTGTTGCAGTATAGCAGAATGTCTGTTAAGTAGCTGTCATGAGGCCCAAGCATTCTCCATCCCCTTCCACCGTTAAAGCTTGAGCGTATGTTTGTGAAGATTCCTTCCATGGCGTCGGCAGGACTGGACACGTTTGGGCTAGTGCTCCATTCTGTCCATATGCCATCTTCTTTGCAGTTGTAAACGCTTATGTCTTTCAAAACTAAGCGTCTTCCATAAAGTTTCAGACCAAAACCTCTTGTTTGTTTTGCCCTGTTTCCGTCAAGTTCCAAACCCACAATTTCAACTTCAACAACACCGCCTGTTGAGTTTGTGCCACTCAAATTGTCGAATCCTTCGGATTTTATTGCAGCGTCTATGTTTGCGTGGTCTGCGACGGTTATTTTTCCTTGAAATTCCAGAGTAGTGTAGTTTCTTACAATAATTGGGCTTGAAATCACGAAGTTTCCTTTTAATAGGATTTTTTCTTTCCATGTTCTTCCCGGGGTTAAAGTGTCTATTGCTGATTGTATCACTTGGCTTGCATTTTTGCCACTAAATTTAATTTCGTGAGCGTTTGCGGCGTAGTAGTTATCTCCTTCCTGCCAAATCGTGTAGCTTGCCGCCGTTGGAGTTGTCTCTTGTCTCAAGACTATGTAGACTAAAAATGCTGATAACAAAATGAGCATTACAAGTTGAAGGACAATGATTATTTTTAGTTTTTGCACTTTCTCCACCATCTAATTTCTCCCATCAAATTGCAATAGCTATTTAAATTTTAATCTCCGAAAAAAATTGTGAGAAAATTAACACGCATGAATTGGAATTCTGCTTAAAATTTGACAGAGGAAGCGTGAGTTCCGATGCTTTTAATGAGAAACCGAGCTTTCTAGCACGTTTATTTTGCCGTTTTTTCCTATACGCAACTGTTGCTCCCCCCTATAGAAGGATAGGCGTGCGTTTTCAATGTGGATAATATCACCTTCTGAAATAGATTTAATCTGCTCGTTCCATAAGCATAGCTTGATGTTTCCTGTTTCGTCAGCTACCAAAGCGTTAGTTACAGCAGCATAGTTGCCGAATCTTGTGAAAACACGTTTTGGTTCGGGGATTTTCAGAACTTTTGCTTTTAAGCTTATTTGTTTCATTCCTCTTCTTAAATCGGTTATGTTAAGAGAACGATTATTTTTGTTTGATTTTTTAGCTAAATAGTTGCGGATTAGGTCAATGTTTCGTGAACGTGTGATAGGATTAGTTTTTTCTAGGAGAAATTTTTCTGGAATTGGAAATTGGGCAACAACCCTTTCTTTACTGGTTAGTAAGAATACGGCTTTTCCACGTGTTTTCTTACGGCAGACAATCGAAAGTTTTCCACAAGCGGCTTTACGGTTTTTCCAAGCTGAAACTAACGCCTTAAACAGCTTGTTAGGGTTAACTTCATATTTTACGGAAAGAAAAGCGAGATACTCGCCGACTGTCCTTTTCTGCATTGCTTTTCTACTCTTTTTTAAGGGTTATTTCAATCGTTGAAACCATTCTAGCTCTGTTCTCTCCCTCTCTTGGAGGCATCTCCTCTGTTCCAAGGGCGATTCTGCTTACTGCCAAGTTTTTCATGAAACGACTTCTTGTAATTTCAGCCACGTCAACAGCTGTGGAAATCGCTCGTCCACGTGCCTTCAAATTTATCTCTTTAACATCAGACGCTGACATCCCAGTTATCACTGCTAAAACATAGTTCATCGGCGGTTTTCTCCCTATAAATACCGTGTTTTCTTGGATTCGCGGTTTTTCCTCGGCATTTTCTATATTTTCCTTTTTTTCAACGATTTCTTCTTTTTCATTCATTACTGTTTTCCCTCCTTTCATTTTTGACTATTCTAATCGCACCGTTCAGCTTGATCATGTTAAACGTTTATTTTGCAAACTTGTTTCTGTTTCTTTTAAACTTCTTTTTACAGCTCACACTACAGAAGTAATATGTTTTACCTTCGTGTTTAATCTTGAATTTGCTTGTTTTCTCGTCTAAGATTGCGCCACACACTGGGTCTCTGGGCAATGTTACACTAACTCTCCAATCGCAAATCTGTTTCCAACTCTTTTTATTTTGAACTTCACGCGTTCTCCCTGTTTAGCGTTGGGCACGAATATGACAAAGCCTTCAATCTTTGCTATACCATCGCCTCTTCTACTGGTGTCTTCAATTTCAGCTTCATACTCCTTATCGAGTTCCACTGGTTTCTTCACGTTGAATCTGGGTCTACTTGCCTCGAATATGTTTGACATTATATCACCTCGATTAAATCAGCAGTTAGCATAGCAAAAACGCAAAACCGCTTGTAACCGTTTCACCCTTTTTCTAAACTAACCGCCTAACCCTCATAAAGGTGGCCATGCTTATTAACCTTTGCAATGACAAGCTTTTCTTTAAAGTTGGAAATAGAAAAAGAGAGAGTTGAATGTGCTGTCTGGTTATAGAGAGTAGGCGTGGGCAACCTCAACAGAATAAGCGTTGTTGTCCAGCAATTCCTCATCCACGAAATAGTAGTCTCAACCCACTGGTCAGCTTTACAAGCGGAAGATTATCACCGCCCATTTGGCCGTTGGTTGGGGTGGCGTGCTAGGGGTTTGCTATAATATGAGATGGCGGAGGACGTAGGCGCAAATGTAGCCAG
>CBETPM010000153.1:0-3164 GCA_965538135.1 Candidatus Bathyarchaeota archaeon | reverse complement strand
CTTCCATTTTATCCATGTGCACCAACACTGGAATCCGTGTTTGACAATGAAGCGTTTCAAACTCGCCTTTATAATGGGTTATCCCAAAATCATCAAAGCGAATTTTCCTCCGCATCCGCGCTGAGACTTCAATAGTCCTGTTATCTAAAGGCTTAACCTTGATAGTGTTTTCTTCTGTGTATGGTAAGTCAACAGTAACAACAACTTCTGTAGGAGTAATCATTATGTCACGTAAAGGTTCAATGGTACATGCCCTCTGGTTCCAACTGGGTCTGTCCATTAATCTTTCCGTGATTCTTTCAGCCCACTCCTCAAGATTTTCAAAGTATTCATCAATGATATCGAAGATTGAACGTCGCCTCCTTTCAGACATGCCTTCCTCTCCCCTTATGAAACATACAGTGGGATGTCATATTCCTGAGCTTTCTTCATCTTAGATAATTCTTGCTGAGTGCGGCGCATGACATCTCTTGCCCTTAACCTTATTTCTTCGCCTTTTTCCAGAAGTTTTGAAACATCTACCTTTATTCCAATAACATTCGTAAGTTGCTTTAATATTTCTGCAGCAGCTTCTGGGTCTGGATAATTTAGGAAACATTGCGCAAGTAATGTAAGTGCCGGCAAACCCAGATGCGCGCATCTTTGCAACATTATCGCTTGGGGACCAACCATATAGCCTTCTCTTAAAATTTCTATACCCTTATCTTGAAGCATTTTTAGGGTTTCTGGGCTTGATGCAGCTGCAAAAACCTTCAACTCTTCAATGTCCTGCCTATTTTGAACGGGAATACCACTTAAAGAAATCATCATTTCAACGTTTTTCTTTTTTCCCCAATCAATTAACGCATACATTATCGAGTATAAAGCGTCTGCTGGTATTGCAGTTTCTGAAACAGCTAAAAGAATTTCACGGTTTCCAAAAATTCTTACGGGTGAATGCGGTAATCCTTCATGTAAAACGATTAACGGCGGCAACAGTTTTGAGTCCATGTATGCAACCTCTTCTAAATCGTTAAGTTCAGATATCAAATGCGAAGCAGCTATAACGCCGACTAAACCAACGTCTGGAAATCCAAAAATCATCACAGCACCCGAAGGAATATCCTTCTTCTCCACAATCTTAACCTCTTCACTCAAGCTTAAACCTCAAGCTTCTTTCTGCACCTTGAAGCGTAAAAATGTTATGGAATTTAAACGTAAAGAGTGGAATACTATTTAAAGCCCTTTAAAGTTTTAAATTTGGAGGAGAACCATGGCGTTAGAACGTTTAGGCTCATCGCTTTACGAAGCCATAAAAAAGATTTTCAGAGCCTCCATTGTAGACGAAGCAGCTGTTAAAGAACTTGTCCGTGACATCCAAAGAGCCCTGCTTCAAGCAGATGTCAACGTCCAATTAGTCCTTAAAATATCCAAACGAATAGAAGAACGTGCTTTAAAAGAAAAAGTTCCACTCGGCATTTCAAGACGCGAACACGTAATAAAAGTTGTTTACGAAGAACTGACCCGTTTTCTAGGAGAAAAACCAGCCCAAATAAAAATAGAACATGAGAAAAGAAATGTGATAATGCTTGTTGGAATCCAGGGATCAGGAAAAACTACCGCTGCAGCCAAACTAGCAAGATATTTCCAAAAAAGAGGGCTAAAAACAGCCCTTATATGCGCTGACACCTATCGGCCAGGAGCCTACGCGCAGCTGCAACAGTTGGCAAACAGAATAAACGTGCCTTTATATGGCGATCTGAAAGAAAAAAACCCTGTTAAGATAGCCCTTGAAGGATTAAAACAGTTCAAAGACAAGGACATAGTTATAGTAGACACTGCAGGACGCCACAAAGAAGAACAAGAGCTTATAAAAGAAATGAAAACGCTTGAAAAGAACATTAAACCACACGAAATCATGCTAGTAATCGACGGCACAATAGGACAGCAAGCCATGGTTCAAGCCAAAGCCTTCAACGAAGCAACCCCCATAGGCTCAATCCTCATCACAAAGCTAGACGGATCAGCCAGAGGAGGCGGCGCTCTTTCAGCAGTTGCTGCCACGGGAGCACCAATAAAATTCATCGGAACAGGCGAAAAAATAGAGGATATAGAACCCTTTGTTCCTTCACGTTTTGTTGGGCGTCTTTTAGGTATGGGTGACCTTGAAACTTTGCTTGAGAAGGTGCGCGAGGCAGAAGTTCAAGTTCCGGAAAAGAAGGCTAAAGCTATTTTGAGCGGCAAGTTCACGCTCACAGACATGTACGAGCAGTTCGAAGCTATGAGAGGCATGGGACCCTTTAGAAAACTTTTGAAGATGATTCCAGGCATGTCCTATAACATACCGGAAGATATGCTTAACATGGCTGAAGACCGCTTGGAAAAGTGGCGTGTGATGATACAGTCCATGACGCCTGAAGAAAAGAAAAACCCCAAGATCTTCAATTCTTCTAGAATACGACGTGTAGCCAGAGGCTCTGGAACTAGCGAAAAGGAAGTGAAGGAACTTTTAAAGCAGTATTCGATGATGCGGCGGATGATGAAAATGCTGCGAAAGAAAAAGAAACTGCCTTTCCTAGGCAAAGGAATGCCTTTTGAATTTTAGTAATCTACATGTTACTTGGAATGACGCTGCTCATGGAAAATGATATTTTAGAAAAAGCGTTTCAGATGCTCGAAAAACATCCTTTATGCGATCACTGTTTAGGGAGACAATTCGCCCTTTTAAGCTACGGGATAGAAAACGACGAGAGAGGAAGAGCTCTCAAGACTGTTTTAACACTAAAAGCACATTCGCTGGCTATTTCTAAAGATAAAAAAGGCGTAAAACTTCTAAAAGTTCTTGCAGTCAATGGATTTTCCGAAATAGCCAAGGAAATACTTAGGAAAATGAGAAAAAAGATTCCAAAAAGGAATGCTCCTAAGAAATGCTTTTTGTGCGAAAATAAATTTGAAAATCTTGATAATCTCTCCAAAGAGGCTATGAGACAACTAAAAGATTACGAGTTTAAGCATTTTCTGGTTGGCATAGAATTGCCTTTCCACACTGAGGAGCGCGAAGACGAGTTTAAAGCAGAGTTTGAAGTAAATTACGGCGAAAACATGCGAAACGAGTTTGGAAGAGTTTTAGGGAAGAAAATCGCCCGAGAAAGTGGCAAAACAGTGGATTATAAAAAACCTGACAT
>CBETPM010000152.1:0-3201 GCA_965538135.1 Candidatus Bathyarchaeota archaeon | reverse complement strand
CATATTTATTGGTTGCTAGTTGGCTTTTGTACATGATTTTGATACGGAAGCCTTTAATCTCAGAACAAATAAAATTGAAAGGAAATATTCCTCATGTGTTCGTTTGGTTCGTGTTGCTATGGGAAAATACACATTGGTTGTAACAGAAAAGCCAGACGCTGCTCAAAGAATAGCTTCCGCTCTAGATTCAGATGGGAAAGCTAAGAAAATGGAAGAGAATGGAGTACCATATTACGTGGCGAAAAGAGATGAGGAGATAGTTGTTGTTCCCGCCTTAGGACACTTGTATACTGTCACTGGAGAAAGAAGTGGAAGAAACTACTATCCCGTTTTCAATTTTAAATGGGTTCCAAGGTATGCTGCAGAAAGAGGAGCTAAACAAATTCGAACATGGATAGAAACAATTTCAAAACTAGCGAAGGATGCTGACATGTTTATCGACGCATGCGATTATGACATTGAAGGAAGCATCATTGGATATTGTATACTAAAATACGCTTGCGGAAACAAAGAGAACACATCTAGAAGAATGAAATATTCCACCCTCACTAAAGAAGAACTAGAAAAGTCATACGCTGAACTTTTGCCACACTTAGATTTTGCCCTAATAGAAGCGGGACGTGCCAGACACGAAGTAGACTGGCTTTACGGAGTAAACCTTTCCAGAGCTTTAACAATCTCGGCAAGAGACTGGAGTGGGAAATATGCTACATTAAGCACTGGAAGAGTGCAAGGTCCAACCCTTAAGTTTTTAGTAGCAAGAGAAAAGGCGATTAGATGTTTTGTACCAACACCTTATTGGAGCATAAAAGCTGAAGTGGAAATAGCTGGGACGATTTTTGAAGCAGAATACGAAAAGCCAACTATTGAAACCAAAAAAGAAGCAGATGCTACCATTAAGGCTTGCAAAGGAAAGGATGGCGAGATAGAAAAAATTGCTGTCAAAAAATTTCGGCAAATGCCGCCTACACCCTTTGACTTAGGAGCTCTACAAAGCGAAGCTTACGGTCTTTTCGGTTACACACCCATGCGAACATCCAACATCGCCCAACGCCTCTACCTTGAAGCCCTAATTTCCTATCCGAGAACCAGCAGTCAAAAACTTCCTCCTTCCATAAATTATAAAGCAATATTAAAAAACCTAAGCAAAGTTTCTGGATACAAGAAACTCACAGCAGAACTTCTAGCGAAAAAAGAGCTAAAACCAAACGAGGGAAAAAAGGAAGATCCCGCACACCCAGCAATTTATCCTACCGGAAAACTTCCAGAGAGAGAACTAGATGATTCTGAAAGAAGAGTCTGGGACCTAGTAATTCGAAGATTTATGGCCGTATTTGGCGATCCCGCTGTAAGACAAAGCATGAAAGTATACATCAACGTAAATGGACATCGTTTCCATCTTAGAGGAAGACAAACCTTGGAAGAGGGATGGCTGCGCTTTTACGGACCCTATGTAAGGTCAGAAGAAGTTTTGCTACCCCCGATAAAAGAAGGGCAAACAGTAACGGTGAAGAAGATCATTTTGGAAGATAAATTTACTAAACCGCCACCACGATATAATCCTGGCAGTCTTCTTAAAAGGATGGAAGAAGCAGAAATCGGAACCAAAGCTACAAGAGCTGGTATTATACAAACTTTATATGACAGAAAATATATCCGCGACGAAAGAATGATTGTAACGGATTTAGGCTTTGAAGTGCTAGAGGTTCTGGAAAAACATTGTCCAGCAGTTGTTTCCATAAAGTTAACGAGAGAGCTTGAGGAGAGAATGAACAAGATCCAATTGAACAGTGAGAAGCGAGAAAACATTCTGGTGAATGCTGTTGAAATTCTCAAGCCTGTTGTGGAAAAGCTAAAAGAAAAAGAAAAAGTTATAGGCGAACAGCTAAGCAAAGCAATAAAAAGAGCAAGAATAGAAGAAAGAACCATTGGAACATGCCCAGTCTGCAAAACAGGAAAACTCATGATACTATATTCCAGAAAAACGGGTAAGCGCTTCATAGGTTGCACAAACTACTTCAAAAACCTATGCAAAACATCCTTCCCGCTACCACAAAAAGGAACTGTACGACCCACCGGAAAAAACTGTCGAAGATGCAATTGGCCCACGGTTCAAGTTAAAATTAAAGGAAGACGCCCATGGAACCTTTGTTTTAACCCGAATTGCCCATTAAAAGAAGAGAGGAGGAAAAACGATTGAAATGTAATGTTTGCGATAGAGAGGCGATTGAAGAAGGATTTTGTGAATTGCACAAGAAAGCATACGAGAGCATTTTTAAAAAATATGAAGTATGGAAGAAAGCTCTAGAAATTTCTTGGAAAGAGTATTTAAGAGAGATTGCTAAAAATCCATTAACAGGAGAATGGGCCAAAGAAGTGGCGGAACACCTAATAGAAAATGGAGCTGAATTAAATGTCTAGAAAAATTAAACGAAAGGCCTCATCCATGTCTTTTTCAATAAACAAGTTATATGAAAGAATTTCAAGAACAAGGCCGTCCGCTCTTCTTTCTTCAATAATTATTATTGCTGTAGCCATCTTTTTATTTAGTGGCGGCTTATATAACCTTGCTATGAGACCTCTTCCATCCTTCTATTCCAGAGAATTTGGATTTCTCTTCCTTTATCCAAGATTATCTGAACAGTTCATAGCAGACAGTATGATTTCCGCTATTCTCTATGCCCTCGGCGTAGTCGGGTTAATCATTATCTATCAGAGCACAAAGTACGCTTACAAGCCAAGGCAAGCTTACATGATGTTTCTTGTAGGAGCTTGCCTATTGTTACTGGCTTACATAGGTTTAGAAACTACAATCCGCCTTAAGATGGGCTAAATAATAGAAATTACCAAGGGTTACTTTTTAACCCCACCTTGTACGCAAAATAATTCGTTAAAACATGCAAAGGTGGAGTTACAATTAACACTGAGATCACAAGCTCCAGAGAAATAATCTGCGTATAAAAGAATAGGTAATAAATTTCCAGGGTCAAGTCCAAACCTTCTTTTTAAAAATGCTCCAGCCAAATCACCTAACAAGGCTCCAAGAGACAATACGAAACCAAAATAGAAAGAATATTTTCCGAAAAAGAAGTTTTCTACGATGCCAACAACTGTCCCAACAGCAAGTCCAGAGAAAAAACCTCTAAATGTTTTGTTTTTCCCAAAGACAGGCTTTCCATCCAGAAAGTTTTTCCCAAAATC
>CBETPM010000151.1:0-3208 GCA_965538135.1 Candidatus Bathyarchaeota archaeon | reverse complement strand
ACCGTATTTTGCCATGGCATCCGTTGTTTTCTTACCCATTCCCCCCTTGCCAATTACCACGCGAACTTTGAAGTTTTCAATAAATTCATCCTCAAAAATGTCCATTCTGGTGCTGGTGGTTGGACCTGCAGCCACGGCAATCCATTTCTCTCCTTCCTTTTTTACAACGGGTCCGCAGTGAAAGACTGCTAATCCTTCAAGATTTAAAGGTAATTTTTTTCCTTGTCTGAAATATTCGAGGGCCCTTCTGTGGGCTTGGTCTCTTGCGGTTATGATGGTTCCAGTGATGTAGATTACGTCGTTTACTTTGAGTTTGCGAATTTCTTCTTCTGATATGGGTGTTTTAAAATGGTAAACCGCCATTTTTTCACACTCCTTTTTTATGGGTCAAGTATTCCACTGTTCCATCAGCGTTTATTCTTGCAGAGGCTCTTCTAGCAGCCCAGCAGTTGAAAGCTACAGCTGCTGGGAACGAGGCTGGATGCCTGTAAGCATAGTCAATGTTTACTCCCAAAACAGTGGTTTTTCCTCCTAATCCCATAGGGCCTATTCCTGTCATGTTTACGGCTTCGAAAATTTCCTTTTCCAGCTTAGCTATTTCCGGGTCTGGATTCGACTCGTTTAGGGGTCTTAATAATGCTTTCTTAGCCAATTTCATGGCTATGTCAGTTCCTCCGCCTATGGCAACCCCCAAAATGTTTGGTGGGCAAGGCTTTGCACCAGCTTTTATGACGGCTTCAATAACAAATTTTTTTAGTCCATTTATGCCTTCTCCAGGCACGAGCATGCCAGTAACGCAAACGTTTTCTGAACCGCCGCCTTTTGTCATGACTGTTAATTCGAGGCTGTTTCCTCGGACTATTTCCCAGTTTATGAAGGGTATGAATCTTCCAGTGTTGTCGCCGCTGTTTTTCTGGGTGAAGGGGTTAACCGCGTTTGGGCGTAGTGGAACTTCTTTTGTGGCTCTTCTTGTCGCGTTTATTAAGGCGTTTTCTATTTTTTCAAGTCCTTTAACTTCGGAGCCTGCCTTAGCATAGAATATTATTGTTCCAGTGTCTTGGCATATTGGGGCTTGGTATTTTTCTGCAAGTTCAATGTTGTCTAATATCGCCTTTAGCTGGGTTTTTCCCGCTTCGCTTGTTTCCTCTTCATATGCCTTTTTAAGTGCTTGTGTAACGTCTTCGGGCAAATATATCACTGCTTGCTTCAGAATGTTAAAGGCAACATTTTCTACAAGCGTTTCAATCTCCAAGCTTATCCCTCATTTCGGTTTCTAGTGAATAGTGCATATACTTATATCTTGTCCAGAATCATGGGCGAAATTCAACGTGGTTTTCACTTTAACTTATCTCTCCCTAAAGAACAAACCTTACCCTTTTTCGCGTATTTTAAATATGGCTGAACCCAACTGTCTTTATGAAATACTAAAGGTGAAAGTGTTGACCGTGGAAGAGAAAAGCGAAACTAAAAAGCGGTACGAGTTTTTAGAAGATTTACCAGGAATCGGACCTGCCACAGCTCAGAAACTCAGAGAGCTGGGTTTCCACACGGTTGAGTCTTTGGCTATGGCTACTGCCCGCGAGTTGGAGCCCGCAGGCATAGGCGAAAAAAAGGCTTTCTCAATCATTGAGGCTGCCCGTTCCTCCATTAGTGTCTCTTTTGTGAGGGCGGATGAGCTCCTTAAAATGCGCCAGAGCGTTTTACGTTTAACAACGGGCAGTAAAACTTTAGACAAGCTTCTTGACGGCGGATTGGAAACACAGACTATCACTGAGTTTTACGGAGAGTATGTTAGCGGCAAAAGTCAACTTTGCCATCAACTTTGTGTGAACGTGCAATTACCTCCAGAAAGAGGCGGGCTTAACGGTGCAGCCTTATACATAGATACGGAGAACACTTTCAGAACTGAGCGCATTGTTCAGATGGCTCAACATTTGGGGCTTGACCCAGAACAGGTGGTTAAAAACATTATTTATGCTGAGGCTTACACTTCTGACCATCAAATGTTTTTGTTGGATAACGCTGACGAGGTTGTTAAAGAAAACAATGTGAAACTCATAATTATTGATTCTTTAACCGCTCATTTCAGAAGCGAATATTTAGGACGGGAGATGTTGGCGTCAAGACAGCAGAAACTAAACAAGCATATGCACAAGCTTATACGTTTAGCCAGAGCCTTTAACACAGTGGCTGTTGTAACCAACCAGGTTATGGCTAAGCCAGACGTGTTTTTTGGAAATGCTGTTCATCCTATTGGTGGGCATATTGTGGGGCATACGAGCCACACGCGGGTTTATTTGCGTAGAGCTGCTCGTGGTCCTGTTCGTATTGCGCGTTTGGTTTCTAGTCCCTATCTGCCTGAAGGGGAGGAAATATTTAAAATAACAGAGAATGGTATAGAGGATGTTTCTGAAGAAGAGAAGCCTAAGTCTCGTGGTCGTTGAAAATGCCCATCCCTTCAGCTCTTGTTTCCCGCTATTTCCAACTTCTGGTTAATAGGCAGTTTGCTGAAGCCGAGCGGGAGTTAGAGCGGATTAAACAGAAGATGCATAAGACAGAGTGGAACAGGGGCTATTTTAGGGCTTTGTATGGGATGTTGCGGGCGAGAAGAGCAAATAACAACGGGTCTTACGCTTTCTTTTCAAGGCTGGATTTTAGCGACAAAGCGGATTTGCAAGCTTATAGGCGAGAGTTTTTGGGGCACGTGAAGAATAGACTTCACGGAGATTTTGATCGCGGCTTTTTCTCCGCTTGGGCTGACTGTATGCGTGTGCTTAGCAAAATGAATATTGTTGTTAATGACCCTAAACCCAACAGTTTGCAGAATGATGGTCAAACAGCCAACCAGGGACAAGCAACTATTGAGAAGTTTCTAAAAGGAAAAGTATAGAGTTAGAGAAGGCTTTTGGCTATAGAATAGAATAGTATCCAGAAGACTAACCATGAAACGAAATATATTCCTATACCCATCGTGTACAGTTTTCCCGGCTTTTCCACTTTATGCATGTATTTGAATTTTATAATGTAGTAGGAGATTATGTAGAAAATTATTGCTAAAGATATTCCATTTAAGAGTTTCTCTATAGACTCTGGGTCTCCAAGCGTTCCTGTTACTATGTTAAAACCTACACATATTAAGGCGGCTACTATGCCCAAAACCAGTCTCAACCAGTATATCTGTTTCAAAGCGCCCATAGCATATCCTCAT
>CBETPM010000150.1:0-3234 GCA_965538135.1 Candidatus Bathyarchaeota archaeon | reverse complement strand
TAGATTTGGAGGAAGCTGAGGCTTATCTTTTAGATGAAACCTTTTTGGGAACTTTAAATCATCTCAAAAATCTCAGTTAGGGACAGATTCTAGCATAAAACTTATACAATTGCTTTATCACATTACGCTAGGTGAAAATTGAAATGTCATGGGATGAAGACTATCCAGAATGGTTCAGAAGAAGACGCTACCCCTTCTTCAGAGGATGGTTTTTTGAAGATTTTGATAAAATGTTCCGCGAAATGGAAAAAATGATAGAAGAAGAATTCAAAACCTTTACCTCAAGAATCCCGAAAGACTACGTTAGAGAGAGGAAACTGCCGGACGGAACCAAAGTACGCGAATGGGGACCCTTTGTCTACGGCTACAGCGTTAAAATAGGACCAGATGGCAAGCCAGAAATCCGCGAGTTTGGCAATGTGAAACCCGGGCGTCTAGGACCGCAGGTTAGAGAGGAAAGGGAACCGCTTGTGGATGTTATCGAAACCGACGGAGAAGTTCACGTTGTTGCGGAACTGCCTGGTGTCGAGAAGAAGGACATAAAATTGCATGGAACTGAAGATTCTCTGACAATTTCTGTTGATACGCCTCAACGCAAATACTATAAAGAGATTCAGCTGCCAGCAAAAGTTAAAGTGAAAGAGGCGAAAACAGAGTACAAAAATGGGGTTTTAGAGGTTAAACTGCCAAAGACTGAGGAGAAAAAGAAGCCGAAGGGCGAACCACTCAAAATAGACTAAACTTTTTCTTTCCCGCAAGCATTTATTCTTCTTTTGAAGATTGTGCTCTTATGAGTGGAAATTCAGAAATAGACATATTGGACGTTGTGTGCAAAGAATCAAAAAGCGCGGGAAAGCTAACAGGCAAAAACCTTACCAAACTTTATGAAACATTTGAGCAAAGATTTGTGAAAGCTTTTGAAGCATTGAAGGAGAATCGTGTAAAAAAGTATGTTTTCAAGCCTAGCGGCAGAACGGTTTGGATTGTTGTAGGAAAAGAACGTGATTACTTAGTAATGCCCGAAGCGGAATTCTGCTCCTGCGACGACTTTTATTTTCGGGTCATAGACAAGAAAATACATCTATGTTACCATTTGATAGCACAGAAACTGGCTAAAAACTTAAAGTGGTATAGCACTATAGAAGAAAGCGACAAGCTTTATGATTCATTAATGGAGGAGTGGAAAAAACCAATTCCTTAAATATTTCAACCCAAGATAATAGAGAGGCAAAAGGGGAAGCTTCAATGAATATAGGGCAATACTTTGAAACCATTAAATACGTATTAATGACCGCCACTTTTGTAGCATTAGTTTTAATCTTTCTATACATTTACTACGGTAAAGAAGAGAAGAGAAGCTGAAAAGGACGTATTTTACGCCATCCTCTTTCTATTAAGAATCAAAAATATTGCAATGCTAAGTATTGTTAGGATAATTGCTAATATCACCATTAAAGTGGCTTCTGGACCGCCACCCACAATTATGGGAAACGGTCCAACAATAATGACTCCTCCAAAACTTGCTTGGCCGCCGGAAAGAGCTACAGCTACCATTGAAAGTATGGCGCCTATGATTATTAGGAGAAAACCTAGGAAAAATAGGGCGAATAGGTAAGAGTGTTTGGTTGACGTGTTCTTGGCGTTCATTCTGGTTTTCACTTTGATACGATGTTTAGAATAATTATTAATATTATGAGTAGTATTGTAAGCGTTATTGAGAGCAGTAAAAGCGTTTTAACTGAACTTTTGTCTGTTCCGAAAATTATGGGGATTGGCCCAATAATTATTGCTCCGCCCCCTTTGATTTTCTGTTCCTTTTTTATGCTTGAAAAGAGAAGTAGAAGGAAAGCGACTAGTAGGATGGCAACTCCGACAAATATGAAAGTTATTCCTAGGCTATAAAGTGTTTCGGGATTCACAGTTATTAGGCCTCTCTTAGCAATATTTTAGGCTGATAAAAGGCTTTAATAAACTTTATAGCATTCCACCAGGTTTCATTTCAGCGGTATCAGAAACAACATGTCAGTCAACGAGGTAATAAAGGAAATAATTAAGAAGAATCCTTCTATTTCCCGGGAGCAGCTTCTTGAGAGACTGGAAAAAGAACGGGAAAAAACAGGGGGGCTTATTTCAGATGAAACTCTTATGCGAATGATTGCCGCAGATTATGGCTTAGAAATTCCACAGAACAAGGCTCTGAAGCTTTCGCTTTCCATAAGGGATTTGATGCCGAACTTAAATGATGTTACAATTGTTGGACGCGTTATTGCAGTTTTCTCTCCTAAAGCTTTTGGAAGAAACAAGAAGGGAAAAGTTGCAAGTTTGCTTATTGCGGATAAAAGCGGGTTGCTACGAGTAGTCCTATGGAACGATAAAACAGGAGTTATTGAACGTGGCGAGATAAAAGTTGGACAGGTAGCGCGATTTTCTCATGGTTACACAAAGGAAAGCCGAAGAGGAAAAGTTGAACTTCACATCGGAGACAAGGGAGAAGTTGAAGCTAACCCTAAAGACGAAGATTATCCTACAGCGGAGGATTTTGCCACAAAAATAAGTGAGATAACCCAAACATACAGAAATAAAAGGATAGTACTTTTTGGGACTGTTAAAGAAGTTTTTCCACCTTCCACTTTTAAAAGAAACGATGCAAGCGAAGGAAAGGTTATGCATTTCATTTTAAAGGATGAAACTGGAGAAATTCCAGTCGTTGTTTGGAACGAGAAGGTTGAGGAACTTGAAAAAATTTTGAAGAAAAATCTGCCGTTGCAGATAGTGAATGCCAGGGCTAAAAAAGCACAAAATGGAGGATTGGAAATTCACATTAACTCAGAAACTTATGTGGGATCCGCTGAGCCTATGGAAAAATTTTGGGAAATAGCCGCTTTAAAGGAAGGATTAAGAAATGTTAATGTTGAAGGCGAGGTTATAACCACGCCTATGTTCAGGGAAGTGGAAACATCAAAGGGAGAAACTGTGAAACTCGCCGTTTTCGAGTTGAAAGATGCGACTGGAAGAATATGGGTGGCTGCATGGCGAAAACACGCGGTTTCTGCGAAAAATCTGAAATTAGGCGACAAAATTATCATAAAAAATGCTTATGTAAGGAAGGGGTTCAGCGATCAACTTGAGATTTCCACAACGAGCTCAACAGAGATGCTAATAAAAGAAGATGACGCGTAGTGATGAGCAATATTATCTAGTGCCCCTATTACTTTATAATATCCTAATGCTTTT